>NZ_JACJEN010000001.1:494589-524499 GCF_014164075.1 Pseudoalteromonas sp. SG45-3
AGGACACCGCCCTTTCACGGCGGTAACAGGGGTTCGAATCCCCTTGGGGACGCCACTTACTATTTTAAGTATTGTGTAAAGCAGTGTGACACCGCACTCTCTATGCACGACGTTATCAAGAGTACCAATCTCTTAGATATGTCATTTACTACTTAGATAGGAAAGTGCAGTGTTATTAGAATAAAACCACAAATTAATACCCTCATTTTATACTTCATTTTTATATCATTCTATTTACACTTTGTTACAAAACCAAACCCATAATCGCTCCATATTCCTTGTTGTACTTTTAATTAGTCTTTAAACTCATTGAGTTAATTTAAATATGGACTAAAAAATGAAACTCACAAAAATTGCACTTGCTGTTTTACTTGCATCAGGGTTGGCTGCATGTAATAGCTCAACTCAAGCTATTGATAAAAATATTGTTACAGAAACATCAATTCCTGGCGTTACACTTATTGAATCAGTGAAATCTAATGCAGGTGAAATCAACATACCGTATAAAAAATATAAACTAGATAACGGTTTAACTGTAATTGTGCATGAGGATCATTCAGATCCCTTAGTACACGTTGATGTAACATACCACGTTGGTTCTGCTCGCGAAGAGTTGGGTAAGTCAGGCTTTGCTCACTTTTTTGAGCATATGATGTTTCAAGGTTCAGAGAATGTTGCTGATGAGGAACATTTTAAAATAATATCTGAAGCAGGCGGTACTTTAAATGGTACAACTAACTCAGATAGAACAAATTATTTTGAAACAGTACCTGTAAATCAATTAGAAAAAATGTTGTGGCTAGAAGCTGATCGAATGGGCTTTTTACTCGATGCTGTAACCCAAGAAAAATTTGAGGTACAACGCGAAACAGTAAAAAACGAGCGCGGCCAACGTGTTGATAATCGCCCCTATGGTCGCTTAGGTGAACGTGTTGCTCAAGCGATGTATCCAGACGGCCATCCATATTCATGGCCTGTAATTGGTTTTATGGACGATTTAAATCGCGTAAATGTAAATGATTTAAAAGCATTCTTTTTAAAATGGTACGGACCAAATAATGCAACGCTTACCATTGGTGGTGACATCAACGCTAATGAAATACTGCCATTAGTTACTAAATACTTTGCACCAATCCCAAAAGGTCCTGAAATACCTAAAGTTGAAAAAACAGCTGTAATACTAGATGCTGATAGATATATTTCAATGGAAGATAAGGTTCACTTACCTTTATTAAGTATGAGTTTCCCAACGACTTATGCTCGCTCTGAAGATGAAGCACCTCTTGATATACTTGCTGAAATATTAGGTGGAGGTAATAATTCACTACTATACAAAAACCTAGTTAAAACTCAACTTGCTGTTCAAGCAAGTGCAAATCATCCATGCCAAGAGTTAGCGTGTTCAATTAGTCTTTATGCTTTACCAAATCCTACAGCAGGGAAAACGTTAGCTGATATGGAAAAAATCATTCGTGATTCATTTGTTGAATTTGAAGAGCGTGGCGTTACACAAGATGATTTAGATAAAGTAAAAGCTAAAATAGAGTCAGGTGCAATTTTTGGTCTGCAAAGCGTATCAGGAAAAGTCTCTCAACTAGCCGCATCTGAAACGTTTACAGGTAACCCAAACTCAGCTAAAGATGAGATTGCACGTTATAACAAAGTTACAAAAGCTGATGTTATGCGTGTTTTTAATCAATATATCAAAGGTAAATCTGCCGTTATTATGAGTGTTGTGCCAGAAGGTCAAACTCAACTTATAGCTGCCCCAGATAACTTTACGCCTAAAGCGCATGATTTTGGAGGTCCATCTACAACTTCAGCTGATGATTTAGTAGCACGAAGAGCTGTTGATACATTTGATCGAAGTATTCACCCTGTAGCCGGCGCAAATCCTGCTGTTGATGTTCCTTCTCTTTGGCAAACTAAGACCGAAAACGGTATTAAAATATTAGGTACGCAAAGTACAGAAACGCCAACCACCGCTATTTTCATTAAAGTTCCGGGTGGCTTGTATAATGAGCAAGCTAGTAAAGTGGGTTTATCGTCAATGACTGCATCGTTAATGAGCGAGTCAACGCAAAACTACACTACAGAGCAAATGAGTAACGCGCTTGAAAAACTGGGTAGCCAGGTAAGTATCTACTCAGACAAAACACATACAAATGTGTATGTTTCTAGCTTAACTAAAAATGTAGATGCAACGCTAAAGCTTGTTGAAGAGAAATTATTTAAACCAGCATTTAATGCCGATGACTTTGAGCGTAATAAAAAGCAAATCATTCAAAATATTCAACATTCAATGAAGGATGCAGGGTATTTAGCATCTAATACATACAGCAAATTACTATATGGCGACAATATAGCTGCACTTCCAAGTACTGGAACGCTTAATAGTATTGAGGCTATTACATTAGATGACGTTAAAGCTTTTTATAACGCAAACTTTAAACCACAAGGCGCGCAAGTCATTATTGTTTCTGATTTAAAAGAGTCAACAATTGAGCCAAAGGTTAAAGCTACACTTGCAAACTGGCAAGGTAAATCGAGCCCAGTTACTGTTGATTTCAGTGAACCTAAAGTAGAAACTAATGTCATTTATCTTGTAGATAAACCAGATGCCCCTCAATCAGAAATTCGTATTGGTAAACGCGATATGGTTGAAGACATTACTGGTGAGTTTTTTAAAGCTAACTTAATGAACTTTGCATTTGGTGGCACGTTTAACAGCCGTATCAATCTAAATTTACGAGAAGATAAAGGCTACACTTACGGTGCTCGCTCTCGTTTTTGGGGTGATAAAACATCAGGCGGCTTTACAGCTTCTGCAGCGGTGAGAGCCGACTCTACTGCAGCGTCTATTACAGAGTTTACTAATGAGCTTAATAACTATGCTCAAAACGGTGTCACGGATGAAGAGCTTATGTTTATGCGTAAAGCTATCAATCAAAAAGATGCGCTTAAATACGAAACGCCTAATGCAAAACTTGGCTTTTTAGCACAAATATTAGAGTTCGATTTAAAACCTAGCTTTGTAAAAGAAAGAAATGAGATTGTTAGCAATATTAGCAAAGAAGAAGTTAACGCCTTAGCTAAAAAACACTTAAACACTAAAGATATGATTTATTTAGTAGTGGGTGATGCTAAAACACTTCGCCCAGAGCTTGAAAAATTAGGCATGAAGGTTGTTGATTACAGCCTTTAATATTTAAATAATTGGAATTATAAAGCAGCTTTTTTAGCTGCTTTTTTTTGCCTGATTTTAGAGTGTTGATCTTTTTGAAAGTAGATTACAGGGAGCAACTACAGCGTCTTTCTTTAGATATAAAATATAGTTTTATAGTTGAAGCCTTCAAATAACACCCCATTCCTAGCTTTATTATTCAGTACTTATAAAGATTCAATTTGGTAGCATAAATTTAAACATCCAACTTTATTAGGAGGATTTATGGCAAGTGGATGGGCACGAGACGGTGCAATTCAAGATCAAATTGATGCAAGTGTTAACGACGCCGTACAGTATGCAAGAAGCAATTTAATATCTGGTGCAAGTGCTGAGCTATGTGACGAGTGCGATGAAAAAATCCCACAAGCACGAAGGCTCGCGCTACCAGGAGTTCGATACTGTGTTGCATGCCAAGCTGAAATAGAAGGCAATGGTGCCAGCGCTAAATCGTTTAATAGGCGTGGTAGTAAAGATAGTCAGTTGCGTTAAAAAAAGGTGCTGCAAAGCACCTTTTATTTAATACCAATCTGCATAACCATTTGAACTATATATAAAATTAAACCTCTCCATAGTTATACCAACCAGCATAAATCTTTGATCAATTTAACGAATTAAATTGCACTATTACGTCGATAAAAATTTTTTATTTAGAACAACTAGATACAAAAATTTTGCCTAGTTCTAGCGTAATTTTTTTAACGTTAAATAGACCCCATATATAAGCAGATTGGCATTAAGCAAATTGTTATAACTTGAATTAGTTGTTAAGTAATTTAAAATTTACTCATGTCTTCTTTTTTCTGAATTAACTCAATTGCATAGCCATCTGGGTCTTTTACAAAAGCAATTTCAGTAGTACCGCCTTTTACAGGCCCTGGTTCACGGCTTACATTGCCACCAGCAGCTTTAATATCTGCACATGCTTTGTAAATATCATCAAACTCAATAGCAATATGACCATATCCATTACCTAGGTCGTAGCTATCCTCGTCCCAGTTATAAGTTAGCTCTAATACTGTGTTATCTGCTTCGTCGCCATATCCAACAAAGGCAAGAGTGTATCTGTATTCACTGTTATCAGCTCTGCGTAATTCTTTCATACCTAATATTTCAGTATAAAAAGCAATTGATTTATCCAAATCCGCTACACGAAGCATAGTATGTAATAAACGCATTTTTAGTTCCTTTAGTTATTTATTCAAAGTTAAGAGTATTTTTAACTAAGCGCTATTATCAAGCGCGTTTTAGGGGGGTTATATGTATTAGCCATATATGTAGGCATTACATATAAATCACAACCTTAATATGAGAGTGGGCTTAAAACAGTTTGAGTTCGACCTTTATAAATTACCAATTAATGAATCATTTTATTAAATTTTGGATGTTTAAATAACCAGTACTCAATTATTGGTCAACCTATTAGTATAAAAAAAGTTACTGATTGTTCAACAAAAGTTAACCTTTGCTTAATTGTACTGTTGGTATATAACCATTTGTTTTAATAGGAAATTAAATTAATTTTTGTGTGATTTTTAAAAATGTGGCGTTTGCTTGGTTAACTTATTGGTTGACAAAAAAGTCGTATGGTAATACAGTTTTTGCATACCAATTGGTAAGTTGCTTGGTTTGAGTGAGTACAATGTATTGGTAATTAATCAGAGTTACGTTTTGCACAGGTTAATTTATAAATAACTCAAGCTTAAAGTTACTCTACAAATTGAAACAAAAGACACAGCGTATTTATAGAGTAAATTTTACTTGTTCTTATAAAAGTATGCGCCACATATTTAGGAGTTATTCATGTCAAAACCAGTCATCGGTTTCATCGGCTTAGGCTTAATGGGCGGCAACATGGCCGAAAATTTACAAAACAAAGGCTATGAGCTAATTGTTATGGACCTTAGCAAAGATGCGGTTGCAGCATGTGTTGCTAGAGGCGCAAAAACAGCAAGCACTGCAAAAGAGCTAGCTGAAGGTTCAGATATTGTTATGTTTTGTCTTACAACGTCTGCCGTTGTAGAAAAAATTGTTTACGCAGAAGACGGTATCCTAGCGGGTATTAAAGAAGGTGCAGTATTAGTTGATTTTGGTACTTCTATCCCATCATCTACTAAAAAAATTGGTGCTGATTTAGCAGCTAAAGGCGCAGGCATGATCGACGCGCCACTAGGTCGTACACCAGCACATGCTAAAGACGGTCTTTTAAACATTATGGCTGCAGGCGATATTGATACATTCAATAAAGTTAAACCAGTACTGGAAGATCAAGGTGAAAACGTTTTCCATCTTGGCGAGCTAGGTGCAGGTCATACAACTAAGCTTATCAACAACTTCATGGGCATGACGACAGTATGTGCTATGTCACAAGCATTTGCAGTGGCAGAGCTTGCTGGTGTTGACCGTCAACAACTTTTCGACATTATGTCGACTGGCCCATCTAACTCACCATTTATGCAATTTTGTAAAAACTATGCAGTTGATAATGTTAGCGACCTTGGTTTCTCGATTGCTAATGCAAACAAAGATTTAGGCTACTTCCTACAAATGGTAGAAGACCTAGGTACTGAATCAAAAATCGCTGAAGGTTCATCAGCTAACCTACAAGCAGCGTTTGACGCTGGTATGGGTCAAGGTAACGTTCCTGAAATTTTTGATTACTTCAAAAAGTTAGAAAAGTAATACTTCTCGACCTTATTGAGCGCTTTGAGCTTTAACTTAAAGCGCTTTAACACACATGACACCAATTGACTAAAGTCTTTGTGCAATGTCAGCTTTTTTTAATTCTGATGAAGCACTACTTTCAGTCACAACGAAAAAGAGTTAACTATGCGTTTGATTAATACAATAAAGCTTAGTCTAGTTCTCATCGGTTGCATATCCACACAAGTAGCGGCCAAAGATTATTTTATAGAAAATAAACAAGCTTTTAATGATATCGCAGCTAATCTAGTTGCTGGCGACAAAGTAGTACTTAAAAATGGTACTTGGTCTGACTTCGAAATTTTACTTGAAGGCCAAGGTACAAAAAACTCTCCTATTATATTAACCGCTGAAACTAACGGAAAAGTAATTCTATCAGGTCAATCTAATCTAAGACTTGCAGGTAAATACCTTGAAGCTTCTGGTTTAGTATTTAAAGACGGCTACACACCGAGCTCAGCTGTAATAGAATTTCGTAAAAATAAAAATGAATTAGCCTACAATTCACGAGTTACTCAAACAGTAATCGATAATTACAGTAATCCAGACAAGCGAGAGTCTGATTATTGGGTTGCCTTATATGGACAACATAACCGCTTTGATCATAGTCATTTAGTTGGCAAACGAAATAAAGGTGTGACAGTTGCTGTTCGTTTAAACACCAAAGCAAGCCAGGAAAACTATCATCGTATAGATAACAACTATTTTGGCTACCGTCCAACTTTTGGTTCTAACGGTGGTGAAACCCTGCGTATTGGCACAAGCCATTACTCACTAACTGATTCGCATACATTGGTTGAAAATAATTACTTTGAACGTACCAATGGTGAAGTAGAAATTGTTTCGGTTAAGTCAGGTAAAAACATCCTTCGTAATAACGTATTTTATGAAGCGCGCGGTACATTAACGCTGCGCCATGGTAACGGCAATCTTATAGAAGAAAATATCTTCATTGGTAATGGTGTTGATCACACAGGTGGTATCCGCGTTATCAATAAAGATCAAATTGTAAGAAATAACTACCTACAAGGCCTAACAGGCTATCGTTTTGGCAGTGGTTTTACTGTAATGAACGGCGTACCAAATTCATCTATTAATCGTTATCACCAAGTAGAAAATGCGACGATTGAAAACAACACATTTATAAATGTGCGTCATATTCAACTTGCTGCAGGTAGCGATGCTGAGCGTAGCGCAGCCCCAAAAAATAGCGTAATGAAAAACAACTTAATCATAAACCAAGATGGTGAACAGCCATTTACAACATTCGACGATGTAAGTGGGTTAGTATTAAGTAACAACATTGCAGATACAAAAGTGCTTTCTGAGCTAACGTACGGTGTAAAAAAAGAAAAAATCACGCTTGAAAAAGCAAGTAATGGTCTACTTTACCCAACCTCTAAAAGTTTAAATGTAGGTGCAAAGCGCGATTTAAAAGTACTTAAAAAAGAAGATACCGGTGTTAGTTGGTATGCAAAAGTACCTGCTTTAGTTGATTTTGATTCTGGTAAGACACATTCTGTTAAAGCTGATGTAAGTGCATTACTAGATGCTATTGATAATGCAGAGTCGGGCGATGTTCTAGAACTAGCGCCTGGCCAGTATGATGTGTCTAAACTGGTTAAAATTGATAAAACGTTGACAATTAAAGCAAAGCAGAACACAAAGTCTAAACTTACTTTTCAACGCTCTACCTTGTTTGAAATACATGATGGCGGCAGCTTAAAACTAGATGGTTTATCAATTTCAGGTGAAAACGCGCCAGATGCAATAGGTAACAGCATTGTTCGTACGCAAAAATGGGGTATGGTTGATAATTACCGCTTTGTAATGACCAACTCAGAGTTAAATGCTTTAGATATTAATCATTCATTCCATTTCTTTATCACTGGTAAAGGTGCAATGGCTGACGAAATTATTGTTACAGGTAATACCTTTAATACAGTAACAGGTGACATTTTACGTCTAAATACTGAAATTGAAGACTTAGGTGTTTATAACGCGGAATACGTCATTGTAAATAATAATACATTTAATAATGTAGAAGGCGGTGTACTTAAGCTTTACCGTGGTGGTACTGATGAAAGTACATTTGGTCCTCATTTTGAAATGACAAGTAACACGCTTAATAACGTTGGCCTTGGTAAGCGTAACAAAGAGCAAGCGAGCATTTATGTTCACGGTGTTCAGGTTACTAATATTAAAGATAATAAATTTGTTAAATCTGCTCCTATTGTTGTAGAGCACACAGTAGGCGAGCCTAAAACTGAAATCTCAGGCAATACATTTGATGCCACTAAAGCACCAAGCGTTAAAGAGTTAAGAGTTAAAGGCCCACACACGGCAGTATTAAAAAATAACAACATTTTAAATAAGGCAGGGTAAATACTATGTACTTATTAAAATGCCAAACACGTTTTAAAATAGCTGCTGTAGCTGCAATTACATTACTTACATCACTGGAGGCGCATGCAGCGCACCCAAACTTAGTGATTACTACTGATGATGTTAAGCAAATGCGCCAAGCAATTAGTAGCAACGGTAGCACAAAGTTTGCTACTGCATTTGAATCGCTAAAAACGCAAGTAGATGAACAAATTGCAAAGCCTATCACTGTACCCGTTCCAAAAGATGGCGGTGGTGGTTATACACATGAGCGCCATAAGAAGAATTACCAACTTATGTACAACGCGGGCATTATTTATCAATTAAGCCAAGATGATAAATACGCAAACTATGTTCGTGATATGTTGCTTGAGTACGCAAAATTATACCCAACGCTTGGTCTGCATCCAAAACGTAAAATGGATTCGCAAAATCCAGGTAAGTTTTTTTGGCAAAGCCTAAATGAAGCAATGTGGCTTGTGTACACAATACAAGCTTATGATCTAATTCATGACTCGTTAAATGCCGATAATATTAAAACAATCGAGAATGACTTACTCCGTCCTGTTTCGTTGTTCACATCTGTAGGCCAACCGTCTACATTTAATAAAGTACATAACCATGGAACATGGGCAACAGCGGGTGTTGGCATGGCTGGGTATGTATTAGGCGAACCTGAGTGGGTAGAAAAATCATTATACGATTTAGAAAAATCGGGTAAGGGTGGCTTTATTAAGCAGCTAGAGATGCTGTTTTCACCACAAGGTTACTATAACGAAGGTCCTTACTATCAACGCTTTGCACTATTACCATTTGTAACGTTTGCTAAAGCGATTGAAAACAACGAACCACAAAGAAAAATATTTGAATATCGCGATGGCATATTATTAAAAGCGATTGATACGACGATTCAACTTAGCTACAACGGTTTGTTCTTCCCAATTAACGATGCAATAAAAAGTAAAGGCATCGATACCATTGAGTTAGTAAATGGTGTAACGGCAGCGTACGGCTTAACCAACGATGCAGGTTATTTAGATATTGCTAAGCAACAAGACCAAATAATTCTCTCTGGTGATGGGCTAAAAGTAGCTCAAGCACTTGATAACAACATGGCAAAACCTTATTCGTTTAAATCTGTTGCCTTCGGTGATGGTAATGACGGTAAACAAGGTGCTTTAGTTGTAATGAGAACGCAGGTAGGTGGCGATCAAGCGCTACTGTTTAAACCTGCTGCACAAGGTTTGGGCCATGGTCATTTTGATAAATTAACATGGCAGTTTTACGACCACGGAAATGAAATTGTATCTGATTATGGCGCAGCACGTTTTTTAAATGTAGAAGCTAAATACGGCGGTCGTTATTTACCTGAAAACGAAACTTACGCAAAACACACTGTTGCGCACAATACGGTAGTGGTTGACGAAACAACGCATTTTAATGCAAATGTTGAAGTAGGAAATAGTAATTACCCTACACTTAACTTTTTCGAAACAAATGAATACGGCACGGTTTCAAGCGGCGAAATAAGCACAGCTTATAAAGGCGTAGATCTTGAGCGTACGCTTGCACTTATTAACTTACCTGAACTACAAAGCACAGTTGCACTTGATATATTTGATGTTGCTGCAAATAAAGCGCATCAGCTTGACCTGCCTTTACATTATAAAGGTCAGCTTATCGATACCAGCTTTGAGTTAAAAGCAAATGCAACGCAGCTGTCTGCGCTAGGTACTAAAAATGGCTACCAACATTTATGGCTTAAAGCTCAAGCGCAACCTGAAGGTGGTTTAGCTAAAGTAACGTGGCTAAACGAAAATGGTCGTTTTTATACGCAAACGAGCTTGGTAAAAGGTGATGAGTCTTTCTTGTTTACTCAAATAGGCGCAAATGACCCTCACTTTAATTTACGCAACGAAAATGGTTTTATTCGTCGTGTTGAGGGTCAAAAGCAACATAAGTTTATATCTGTATTAGAGCCACATGGTGAGTACAACCCAAGTAAAGAATATACCCTAGAAGCTGTTAGTCGAGTTACAAAGCTTGAATATAGTCAGCAGGGCGATTTAACACTTGTTGAACTTGATATTAAAGGCAACTCATATTTAGTGGCAATTAATAAAGCACAAACATCAGCTAAAAACACATTCAATTATCAAAATAAAGAGTTCACTTTAAATGGCCGATTAGGCGTTTATATGATGAACAATAATCAGGAGTAAATAGGATGCAAAAGCAAAGCGCAAACTTTTCATTTGGTAACGAGACCGAAATAGAAGACTTAGGAAATGGTCTAAAACGTCAAATGCTAGGTTATAACGAAGAGCTAATGGCTGTTAAAATTTGGTTTGAGAAAGGGGCTATTGGTTATAACCATGCTCACAGACATTCTCAAGTAACGTATGTTGTTGAAGGTGAGTTTCACTTTAACATTGATGGCGTAACTAAAATCTTAAAACCGGGTGATAGCTGCTTAATCCCACCATTTGCTGATCATGGAGCTACCTGCCCAACAGGCGGAATCCTGATTGATACTTTTAGCCCAGCGCGTGAAGACTTTCTTGAGGATTAATTATGCAACTTAAAGGCTTACGTTGGTGGGTTATAGCGCTAATAGCGCTAGCTACCATTATTAACTATATCGACCGTCAAGCACTTAGTGTGCTTTGGCCGGACATTGTTGAAGATTTATTTCCTGATGAATCAGCGCTAGAACGCAAACAAATATACGCTAATATTTCTATTGTGTTTGTATTTGCTTATGCATTTGGTCAGGCAATCTTTGGTAAAATATTTGACTGGGTGGGCACACGCTTCGGTTTTGTACTATCAATAGGTGTTTGGTCTATTGCAACCGTTGCGCATGCATTTGCACAAGGTGTACTTAGTCTTAGTATTTTTCGCGCAATCTTAGGTGTAGCAGAAGCCGGTAACTGGCCTGGTGCAGCTAAAGGTAACGCAGAATGGTTCCCTACTAAAGAACGTGCTTTAGCACAGGGTATTTTTAACTCTGGCGCCGCAATTGGTGGCATTATTGCTATTCCTTTAATTGCTTATTTAACTATCTACTTTAGCTGGCAAATGGTGTTTGTTTTTGTTGGTGCATTAGGTTTCCTTTGGTTAGTTCCATGGTTAATTTTAGTTAAAGCACCGCCTAGCTCACATCCTTGGCTGACTGCCGAAGAACGTGAATATATCTTAACGGGTCAAAGACGTGTTGATGACAACGGTGATGTAACTGGTGAAGACGAAGAGGAATATAACCCTACAACTGCTGAGTTACTTTCTCGTAAGCAAAGCTGGGGTGTAATCATTGCCTCTGCCGCAATTGACCCAATTTGGTGGTTATTTGTTTTTTGGATCCCTATTTACCTAAATGAAGTATACGGTATGGATGTTAAATCTATTGGTATATACGGTTGGGTACCTTATGTTGGCGCTATGTTTGGTGCTTGGTTTGGTGGCTTATTGGCTCAAAACCGACTCAAAGCAGGTTGGAATACAGATAAAACACGTAAGCTTACTATTACGCTGGGTTGTTTAATTATGTTACCAGCGCTACTTGCAATGGCAAATCCAGGCGGACCAACAACAGCGGTACTAATTATGGCTGTTATCTTATTTGGTTTTCAAACTGCAATTGGTAACGTGCAAACACTACCAAGTGATTTGTTAGGTAAAAAAGCAGTGGGTACATTATCAGGTTTTTCTGGTATGGCGGCAAAGCTTGGTGCTGTAGGTCTTACATCGCTAGTACCTTTTCTTACTGCTGATGGTAACTACACACCAGCATTTGTAATTGGTGCTTCTTTAGCCATCATAGCAATGGCAGCTGTTTGGATTTTAATTCCAAAAATAGAACCTCTTAAAAAGCCTCAATAATCTAGATAATAACTGCTATGCCAACATATTTTGTATAAGTGCATAGCAGTTAACTACATAGGGTAACTTCCAAGATGAAAAATATTTACTTTATCGGTGAATGCATGGTCGAGCTTAGAGCTATGAGCGCGGCAACACTGCACCAATCATTTGCAGGCGATGTTTATAATTCTGCAGTGTATTTAAAACGTTGCTTCCCGCAGGTTACTACTTCGGTTGTTACGGCTTTAGGTCAAGATAATTTAAGTAAAAAAATGCTAGAACGCTTTGAAAGTGAACAAATAAATACGCAACTTGTATTTGCTCACGACACCAAAGTACCTGGTATGTACTACATAGAAACTGATGAGCATGGTGAGCGTAGCTTTATTTATTGGCGCAATGATTCTGCAGCTAAAAAGGTTGTTGATTTTTTAGATGCTGATGCACTCGAGCAGCTTAGCCAAGGTGATATGTTTTTCTTTTCAGGGATTTCATTAGCAATAATTGAAGAAAGTGCACGTGAAGACTTTTGGAAAGTGGTAAAGGAGCTTAAAGATGCTGGGGTTAAAATCGTTTTTGATCCTAATTACAGAGCACGTTTGTGGAATAGTGTAGAGGAAACAAAAGAGCAGTATCATTTAGCCTTTACGTTTGCAGATATTACCCTACCAGGCGTTGAAGATTTAACAACACTTTATGACGTTCATAGCGTAGAAGCAGTAGTTGAATATTTAAAGCCTTACCAAATTGAAGAAATTGTTGTTAAAAATGGCCCTGAATCGGTAGTGACAAAAGAGGGCGATACGCTTCAAAGCCACACCATAATACCGGTAACAAATGTTGTAGATACGACATCCGCAGGCGATGCCTTTAACGGTGTTTACTTAGGTGCACGTTTATCTGATAAATCAATTTCAAGTGCTGTACAACTTGCTGCAAAAGCGGCAGGGACTGTTATACAGCAACCAGGTGCTATTGCTCCAAAAGATATATTTCAGCTAGCAATGGCTGAAGCTGGGATCTGATACCAATTTTATTAAAAACATGATCACCTTAGCGTATTAAATAATTCACTAACTACGATAAAAATTATTTATATAGAGCAACTATGTATCATAATTTTAGCCTTGTTATTGAGCTATTTTCTTGTCGCTATAATAGCTCATTAATTTAATGCAATTGGTATAACAAAATAATTAAACATTAAAGGCCGCCATACCTCGGCCGCATTACTTTTTATAAAGGAACAACGTTATGACTCGCTTTTCTGAACTTATGGCAGGACAAACACTGCTACCTATAATTCAAGCAGATACTCCAGAGCAAGGTGTTCAAATAGCGAAAGCTATGGCCAATGCTGGGCTTACTTTAGTTGAAGTAGTGCTAAGAACAGAGGCATCTATAGAGGCATTAAAAGCTATTAAAGCACAGGTGCCTGAGCTAAAAGTAGGTGCGGGAACAGTCATCAATACCGATATTTTGGAGCAAGCACTTGAAGCGGGTTCTGATTTTATTGTAACCCCAGCGGTGTCTCCTACGTTACTTGAAGCACTTGCTAAATGTAATGTGCCGGTACTTCCTGGTGTATCAAACACCGGTGATATTTTAATGGCGCTTGAATATGGCTTTGAAGAGCAAAAATTATTCCCAGCATCGCTTGCCGGTGGCGCTCCTTTTGTGTCAGCTGTGTCGTCAGTATTTAGAGCAGTCAGCTTTTGTCCTACAGGTGGCGTTAGCGAAAGTAACAAAATGGACTATCTTTCTTTAAATAATGTATTCGCCGTTGGCGGTACTTGGATAGCGAAGAAAGAATGGGTTGAACAAGAAAATTGGCAAGCAATTACTGATTCTTGTATCCAGGCTTTAAAATAGAAAGGATTTCATAAATGAATTATTTAGCCCCAACAATACTACCAGGCGTAATCGTTGGCGACGAAGTAAGTGCTGTGTACGAGCATGCACGAACTAATCAATATGCGTTGCCAGCGGTAAATGTTGTTAGCACAACATCTATTAATGCGACGCTAGAAGCTGCTAAAAAGAAAAACTCGCCCGTTATTATTCAGCTTTCTAATGGTGGAGCACAATTTTTTTGTGGTAAAAGCTTATCTTTACCAGAGCAACAATCAGCTGTGCTTGGGGCGGTAAGTGCTGCAAGATATGTACATTCAGTGGCAGCACATTATGAAGTAGCAGTGATGCTTCACACTGATCACGCAGCTAAAAAGCTACTACCTTGGATTGATGGTTTGCTTGATGAAGGTGAAAGACACTTTGAACTGACTGGCAAACCATTGTTTAGCTCACATATGATTGATCTGTCAGAAGAGCCTTTAGAAGAGAATATCGAAATTTGTGAACGTTACTTAACGCGTATGGCAAAAATAGGTATGACGCTTGAAATTGAGCTTGGTTGCACGGGTGGCGAAGAAGACGGTGTTGATAACTCACACCTAGATAGTTCTGCTTTATATACTCAGCCTGAAGATGTTGCATTTGCTTACGAACGCTTAAGTCGTATTAGCCCTAACTTTATAATTGCAGCCTCTTTTGGCAATGTTCATGGTGTATATAAACCGGGTAACGTTGTTCTTACGCCAACTATTTTAAAAGATTCACAAGCTTACGTATCAGAAAAATTTAATCTACCAAGCAACTCAATTAACTTTGTTTTTCATGGTGGTAGTGGTTCTGAGTACAGTAAAATTGCAGAGTCTTTAACGTATGGCGTAGTGAAGATGAATATTGATACCGATACGCAGTGGGCGTGTTGGACAGGTATTTTAGATTACTACAAAGACAAGCAAGCATACCTACAAGGGCAAATTGGTAACCCTGACGGGGATGATAAGCCAAACAAGAAATACTATGACCCTCGTGTATGGTTGCGTCATTCAGAGCAAAGTATGGTTGCAAGGCTAGAGCAATGCTTTGACGATCTAAATTGTGTAAACAGGTATAGCGCATGAAAAGATTAAATACAGTATTGAAAGAAGACGGTGTAGATACCGATCTTATTTTACTTATTCGCACAATTTTAGCGACCAGTAAAGAAATTGCTTTTCGAGTAAGCCAAGGTGAATTAGCCGGTGTTTTAGGCTCAACTCTGAATGAAAACGTTCAAGGTGAAGTTCAAAAAAAGCTTGATGTAATCGCAAACCAACTACTTAGAGACATCCTACTTGATGATAGCAGTGTACGATCTGTTGCATCAGAGGAAGAAGATCATGCGGTAGGTGGCCACCCTGAAGGTAAGTTTATTGTTGCTTTTGACCCGTTAGATGGCTCTTCTAATATTGATGTTAATGGGCAAATAGGCACTATATTTACTATTTACTTAGCCCGTGATGATGTTCCTTTTGACAGCGACGAGCAATTTAGTCAGCCCGGTGTAAATCAAGTGTGTGCAGGCTATGTGTTATACGGCCCTTCATCATTAGTTGTAATGAGTACTGGCGGTCCTACGCGTTGTTATACGTTAGACTCAACACATGGCGGTTACTTACTGACAAACAAGCAGTTAAGTGTGCCAGAACAAAGCCGTGAATTTGCCGTTAATATGGCTAACTACCGTTACTGGGACGAACCAACACAAGTGTATTTTGATAAATTGCTATACACCTGTGAAAGCTTTGAAAAAAGCTCAATGCGTTGGAATGCAGCGATGGTAGGCGACGTTCATCGTATTTTATGCCGAGGCGGGTTATTTTTGTATCCACAAGATAAACGCAGTGGTAACGATAACGGAAAAATAAGACTGCTTTATGAAGCAAACCCGTTAGCACTTTTAGTTGAAAACGCAGGTGGTAAAGCAACCTCTAGAGGAACGCGAATTTTAGATATTGCGCCAACTAGCTTGCACCAGCGTGTGCCTGTTGCTTTGGGTTCAAATGAGCCTGTAGAGTTTTATAATAACGCCATGTTATAAAACAGCACTCAAAAAAAGGGGTAAGAAAATTGCCCCTTGTTTTACCCTTAATTTTAATTCTCTTTGTAAATCATCCTCTTTATACAAACTCACTTCTTTTCTTATTGTCTTCAAATAAGAATACTTCACATATATTTAATAATATTACCTTCTAAACCCTATATAAAACTAAGTTTTTACTATAAGGCTATGTATCTTCAACGTTATTTTTCACAATTGAATTCAATTTTTAACCAACAATAAAAGCCCAAGGTTAACTTGGTGTTTATTTATTGTTATTTAATTAGGTTGGGATAGTGGAAAAACTTATTTTATTGTGGTTATATTACCAAGTTGGTTAACAATTTATTTGCAATTTAAATGAATTTGGTAATAAACACATGATTTATTTGGTAACACACACAATAGATAGCCAAATATTAAAACTATAAATTTGGAGAATAGAGCCACCATGAAATTCAAACATTTTGCGCTATGCGCTATTGCAGCAGCAATCGTTGGTTGTGACACAAACTCAAACAACAATGACAACAACTTGGGCTCTATTGCTCTTAGTGGAACTGTTACAAGCGGACAAACATTAACAGCTGAAGTTAGTGACCCTGATGGTATCTCAGGTGACGTGACTTACTACTGGTATGCAGATGGTGAGGCAATTGCTGGTGCAAATAGCGCTTCATTTACATTGACTGACGATCAGATAGGGTTACCAATTACAGTTCAAGGGCTTTATACAGATGATGGCGGTATTAATGAATCGCATATTACAGAACCAACCGCAGATGTTGCCGCAATCGCATTTCCTGCAAGTTTAACTATTACAGGTGACGCACTAGTTGGTTCGCAACTAACTGCTAATGTAGCTGACGACAATGGCTTTGATGGCGATACAGTAACTTATAAATGGTTTGCAGATGACGTAGAAATTGCTGATGAAGCACTTTCAACGCTCACGTTAACAGACGCACAGTTTGGTACAGTTATTACAGTTAGTGCATCTTTTGAAGATAGCCGTGGGTTTAACGAGTCTGTAACTTCAGCCGGTACAGAGGTTGTCGCACGAACAAACTCAGAAGGCGAAGTTACAATTAGCGGCACGCCAACTGTTGGAAATACTTTAACAGCAGAAATTAATGATACCGATGGGGCGACAGGAGATATCACTTATCAATGGCTTGCTGACGCACAAGAGATAGATGGCGCAATAGAGAGCACCTTTACAGTTGATGCATCACTTTTAGGTCAAAAGATAAGTGTTCAGGTTGCTTATACAGATGATAATGGGTTTATCGAGGATAATATATCAGAGGAAACAATTGCTGTTTCTGCTGTTGCGGTTGACGAAGCCGGTAGCGTAGCCATTATAGGCGTAGTGCCTTATTTAACAACTGGCGAGTTAACCGCTGAGATAACTGATAACAACGGCGTTGAAGAGGCTAACGTTACTTATATTTGGTCTGCTGATGGCGTTGAAATAGCTGGGAGCAATAGTAAAACATTTACACCTTCTGATTACGCTGGCTCAATAATGTCAGTAAAAGCTACGTATACAGATAATGATGGCTTTGCGAGTGAGGTTACAAACTCACTTGATACATTGGTTTACACACAATTAGTTAGTAACCCTGAAGCACTCCTTGGTGCTATAAGTGGCGGTTTAGCTGACGGTGATGTTATTGGCTTAAACACGGGTGTTTATGCTGATATGGACGCAATTTTATTAACCAGTGCAGTAACGCTTCGCGCTGTAGAAGGTCAAACTCCTGTACTTAGTGGTGAAGTATGTGTGCATGTAGCTGCTGGAGTAGATGGCGCTGGGTTAACAGGGCTTACCTTTAAGAATATAGATACTAAAGCGGGTGCATTTTGTGAAACCGAAGAAGGTGCTGTTATTTACTCAGAAGGGGATAACTTTACTTTTTCGCAAAACACGATGGATGGAGAAGAAGCGACACTCAATAACTCTGAATACCATTGGCTGATGATAAAAGGTCAAAGTGCGTTGGTTGAGCGAAATACATTCTCTAATCGAAATGTAGCAGAAAAAGGGTCTGTGATAAAAATATCATCATCAAGCTCTGATCACGTTATTCAATATAATTTATTTAGTGACAGTGATAATCCAAACTTTGATCAATCAAGTTTATACTTAATCAATGCTGGTAGTACAACGGGTAGTGGTGCAGCTGATAACGCAAACTTTACTATTCAGTATAACCGCGTAGAAAACTTTGTAACGGGTCGTCGTTTAATGCGTGTACAAACTTCTGGCGCAACCATCAAAGGCAATACAATCATAAATCCTAATGGTGGTATTTCATTAGAAGATGGTGGGTTTAATAGTGTTACAGACAACATTATTATTCGTACTACAGATATTGCAAGCTCAAGCGATAGACCTGCTGGGGTATTGATTACACCACTTGGTCACACCGTGAGTAACAACTACATTGCTGGTATTCGTTCTGGTAATAAAGAAGCGGGCGGTATTGTATTTACAGCTAACCCATTTTCACAAGCTGATGGCGGTGTGCCAAACTCGGGTAACCAAGCTGTACTTGATGCGGCTGGCGACTTTACACTAAATGTAACAAACAATACGGTTTTGAACTCACAGCAACCTATTGTATTTAGTACGGAAATAGGCTCTAAAGCACCAACAAGTGATTGTGATGAGTTAACCGCAGCGAATGCGCCGGTTCTCTATGGGCTGACCAAAAATGCGTTTGTTATAAACTTTAATGGAAATTTAATTGCAAACGGTTTAGGTGATCAAACAGACGCAGATACAATAAGCAGCAGTGCTACAACTCAAGGCCTATTTTACCCAAATACACTTGATAGTGACCATGCTTTTGAATATGACTGTGACTTAATTAATCATGATAGTTCGGTGCTAAGTAACAACTTTGGCTATATGGATAGTCGAGTATCAGGCGATGCAAGCGGTGACTGGGTTGAAATTAGAAAACTAAATGGTAATGGCGCATTCGATACTGATGGTGCAATTGACCAAGACCCAGCAAATAACGGTAAAGAAGTGCTTGAGTACGTTACAGCAGCAAGTACGTTATTAGAAACTGACCCTGCAGGCCTTCAGGCAGAGGCAGGTGCTAAAGGTCTTCATTATATTCAATCATCTGAAGTCGGTGTTGGATCTACATGGAAAATACAAAACGATTAAGTAACCAATTAATCAGTTAACTTTTAAAAGCCCCAAATTTGGGGCTTTTTTATTATTTATTAATAATCACCACACTTTTCTCAACCTACATTACCCATTTATCGACTAGTTTAGAGCTGTTTATATTCTAGCAAAAAACCTGCCTGACCTACTGGTAATGCCGTTAAGTTAAAATTGGTATACCCTTATGGTAATATTAAAACGTCAAATTGGTTGATCATCGTGCTGGGTTTAAGTATATTAATATCAAAGGTCACATAAAATATACATCAGCATAACAAGCTAACACACTAAAATCACACAACAACAACCAGCGGAGAATTCAAATGTCGTTGAAGTCACGAGATAACAATAATTCTACAACAGGGCAGTTTGCAATGCGCCCAGTTGCAAAATGGGTAAGAACAGCGGTCATCGCAGGTATGGCAAGTTCTTGCGTATTTACAGCAAGCGCACAGGAAGATCAGGGAAAAGCGACAGAAGTTGAAGAAGACGTTGAAATAATTAGTGTTACAGGTACACGTAGAACGATACAAGATCAAATAGCAATTAAACGTGAAGCAACAACAGTAGTTGATGGCCTGTCATCTGAAGATATTGGTGATTTACCAGCACTGTCAATCGGCGAAGCACTAGAATCAATTACAGGTGCTGCATCTCACCGTGAAAACGGTGGTGCTACAGAAATCACTATCCGTGGTCTTGGTCCATTTTTAAGTGCAACACACATTAATGGTCGTGAAGCGACTAATGGTAGTGGTGACCGCTCAGTTAACTTTTCGCAGTTCCCTTCTGAACTTGTAAAAAAAGTAGCGATATATAAAACGCAAGATGCCTCAATGATTGAAGGTGGTGTTGCAGGTGTTATTGCACTTGAAACTATAACTCCACTTGATTTTGGCAAACAACGTGTATCAGCTGAGGTTAAATTAAATTACAACCCAGACGAAGGTAATGTAGATAACTCGCTGCAAAGTGACGCGGGTTACCGTGGCACGTTTAGTTATGTTGATCAGTTTGAATTTGATAACGGCCAAGCCGTTGGTGTGTCTTTTGGTGTGCAGCGCCAAGAAATTAGTCAACCAGAGGCTGAATACAGAAGTTCTAGCCCATCAGGTTCTTCATTGTGGGCGTGTTTAAACGATCCGACTAATACCAATGAAGGTTTTTATCGTAGCAGCGCAGGCGACTGTGAAGACCAAGTTAATGGCAGTAGCAACCAAGGTTACGATACAGAAATCGATCCAGAAACAGGTAAAGCAGTAAGTGATGGTACTCCGTATGCTTGGACTGGCAGTAGCCGAAGCTTTCGCCAAAACGAGACATCTGATGAACGTGATGCAGTATTTTTTGCACTGCAATACCAACCGTCAGCTGATTGGGATGTTAACTTTGATGCACAAATTTCAGATAGAACACAACAAGAAGCACGCCACGATTTAATCTTTTTACAAAAACGTGCAACACCAGGTGTAACCGGTCCAACACTTGTAACTAACGATGTAGGCGGTATTTTACATTGGGAAGGTGAAGAGCGTATTGAATCAGCGGGTGAGCAATTTTCTCGTGAAGAAAACTACCAAGGTTACGGCATAAATATAGAACATACAGTTACCGATAGATTAACTGTTGACTTAGATTTAGCGTATTCAAAAACTGAACGTGAAGAACTTCAAATATCTAACCGTGGTAGAACATCAGGTCGCAATTTCTTTTCTTGGGATATGGGCGATGAAATTCCTCATTTCACACTGACAGATTTTGACGTAACAGATATTTCAAACTTTACAGATAGCCTAAGAACACGACTTGACCGTGAAAATGTTCGTGAAAACGAAGTTATATCAGCGCGACTAGATTTTGACTATGCGCTAGATGGCAACGTTTTTACAAGTATTCAAGGTGGTATTAGAACATCTGAAATGACCTTCCTACAGTATGGTGGTAGCCAAGGTAACGGTTCAAGAAACGAATTTACACTAGACTCTGGTACTGAAGCGCTTGACGTATTACAAGGTTGTCAAATCGATTTCCCTGAATCAGGCTTTTTATCGAGTGTATCTGATGGTGATATCGTAACAAATATTGATAGTGACGGTAACGTTGTAGCTAGCGGTACAGGTTCATCATGGGCTACATACGACAACGTATGTTTCTCACAAGCTGTAGCTGGTTCTAACGCTGATGGTGTGTTTGCTTACCCAGAAGTGGAATATGAAAATGCAGGTACAATTGATGTAACAGAAAAAACAACATCAGTGTACTTAATGGCTAACTACGATACTGAAATGTTTGGCAAATTCATTCGCGGTAACTTTGGTCTTCGTATTGTAGACACAGATGTAACTTCGATTGGTTTTAGAAATAGCTTTGATGTTGTAACAAGTGATACCGGTGTACTGTCTCTAGTTGAGTCTGATAACGGTTCACTGGATAAAATAAAAAGTGGTGGCGATTACACTAAGTATTTACCAAGCTTTAACCTAGTTATTGATTACAGCGAAGATATTTTATTCCGAGCAGGTATATACCGTGGTATGTCTCGCGCAAATCCATCTAATTTAGGTTATAGCCGTACATTCCAAGAAGATACAGAAGGTACAGCAACATCAATCAGCGATTTATTAGTGGGTGTAAATGGTTCTGGTAATCCAGACACTCAACCACTTATGTCTTGGAACTACGACGCTGCGTTTGAATGGTACCCTAACGAAGATTCAATCTTAGCGTTAAGCTTATACTACAAACAGTTCAATGGCGGTTTTCAACAACAAACCGTAATTGAAGATTTTACTGTTGCCGGTGAAACAGTTTCACTACCAATCACCAACTCTGTTACGTCAGACGAGGACAGTGAAATATTAGGTCTTGAAGCTTCATTTTCTTACCACTGGGATAATGGCATCGGTATGAAATTTGGTTACAACTATGCAGACACTGACTTTGAGTTCCAAGATAGCTTATACGGCGATACGTTTGTTACTGATGTAGACGGTAATACTACACAATTAACTGACGGTATTGTTGAGTCAGCTTCAGTACCTGGCTTCTCAAAGCATGTATTTAGCAGCCAGCTGTACTACCAAATTGGTGGGTTTGATACTGCCGTTATTTACAAATATCGTAGTGAGTATTTCCAACCATATACTACAAATGGTACTCGACTTCGTTATGTTGATTCTGTAGGCGTATGGGAAATGCGCGCATCATACAAAATTGATGAGCACTTTAGAGTTAAAGCAGAAGCAATTAACTTGTTCAGCGCACCTAAATCACAAGATTTCTTTGTTGAAGGAAACTTAGGTGAAGTGAATGACTACGGCCCACGCTTATTCTTAGGTTTAAGCTACAAGCTGTAATAATAGTTAAACATTAAATCTCATTAAAAAGGCGGTTTTACCGCCTTTTTTTGATCCCTAAATTCTTCAATTTTATATTTTCAATAACGCTAATAAATAGTACTCAACACAGTTCGCTTTCTAATAACGCTTCTTGACTGAAAAAAATTGGTTAACCAATAATGCCATTTATTAAGTGCGTACAACATCATCGGTTTCTCTTGCCTAAATTATTTCATTTTTAAAACACTAACTCTTTTAACCCTTGTAATTGATAGCTCAATTTCTAATTAAATTTAAAATCAATAAATAACATGAACTTAAAATCTACTTTATGATTTTAATTTAAAGGTTAGGTAGGTTTTTCTATTTTGGTAATAACATATTGCATAATATTTAATCTAAATTCATTACCAAAAGGTTGACCTTTTTATGGTTGGGTGTAAATATAAAGTTAAGGGTTTGTAGTAATTAAGGGCTTTTAATAAAAACAATAAAGTAGCTGGTTAAACATAGCATTTCACACACACAGGAAAAAAACTATGAGTCACAAGTTATCTAAAATTACACTGGCAGTTATATCGGCAACCGCACTTGGTATGTCTTTGTCTACACAGGCGCAAGAAGCTCCAAAAAAAGCTGCAGACGATCTTGAGGTTATTGAGGTTTCAGGCATTCGACAATCGCTTACAAATGCGCTTGCACAAAAGCGTTCAGCAGATAGCCTTGTTGAGATTATTGAGGCTGTCGATATTGGTAAGCTACCAGATCAAAACCTCGCAGAAGTACTTGAAAATGTAACGGGTATTCAAATTACCCGTGAAGCAGGGGTAGGTACGGGCGTTCAAATTCGTGGTACCAATGCTAATCGTACAGAAGTGAACGGCGTATCAACAGTTGGCTCTGGGTCTGGGCGAAGTGGCATTAGTTTTGAAGATGTATCAGCTGCAATCATCTCCGGTGTAGAAGTAATTAAGTCACCTGAAGCAAAAACAATCGAAGGCTCTGTGGGCGCAACAATAAACCTTAAAACAATTCGCCCGTTACAGTTAAATGAAACTCTAGGCTCAATTAGAGTTCAAGGTGAAGATAGTAGCTTATCAACAGATGGTGTTACTCCTAGGGTATCGGGTGCTTGGGGTGATAACTGGGAGCTTGATTCTGGCGGTAAGTTTGGTGTTGTATTTAGTGGTAGTTACAGTGAGCAAGACGTAACCGCATTTCGTCCTCGCGCAGATAGAGATAATTCGGTAGCCGCTGATAGTGGTGCTGCAAGTGCACAATCGTTTGATTTTCTACCAGTACAATTTTTAATTCAAGATTACGATAATTACGAATACGAGACAAAAAACTTCGCAGGTACATTTGAATATGCACCAAACGATAATATGAAATTCTTTTTTGATGCAGTTGTTAACGATCAAGAGCGCCGCCAAGAAAGCTCAAGAGTACAAGCATCTGGCCTAAGTGATCTTAGAAATGTATCAATACCGAGTGAATTTGAAACAGTTAATTTTGGTTCACTTGACGGACAAAACCTAGGCAGCATACAAGCGGCCGTAAGAGGCGTTATTCCGGTTGAAGACGGTGGTGGCGATCCTAATTTACGTTTTTCTAGTGATACTAATTCACGCATAACAAAAAGCAAAATATTTAGAATAGGGGGCGAATGGCAAGGCGATAGATTATTTGCAAGTGTTGAAGCCTCAACCTCTCGTTCTGATTCAACTACACCAAGCTTTAATACAACGCTTAATTTTATAAATCCAAATGTCGCTACTAATTCGTCAAATGAAAACGGTACTCCTTTTGAGTATGATCTTACAGGTGATGCACTTACATTTGGTATTGCAACGGGGGAGGCAAACGCACCAACAATGGCTCAATTACTCGACCCTGCAAATGTTGTTCTACGTGATGTAAACCAAGGGCAAGACGAGTCAGAAAATACAGAAGATGCGTTTCGTACAGATTTTACATATTACTTAGATGATGTAATAACGTCAGTCGATTTTGGTTATCGCTACAGCAAAACGAGTAGTATGTCGGATCAAGTTCGCTCTAACGTTGGTTTAAGAAATATGGCTGATAGCCCAACGGGTGATTTATTTGCACAATTATTAACAGCGGGCCCAGATAACTTTAACGATGGTGATGGGCGAGCACTTTATATTCGTGATTTCTTACTTATAAACCCAGAGCTTGCATCCTCTGAACCACAAGCTGTATTAGCAGCACTTAACCAAGCGATTGAAGCTAATAATGCAATAACAGGTTCTGATCGTGGTCCAATAAGTTCACCAACGTCTCAAGTAAATGCGTTTTTTGATATTGAAGAAGAAACACATGCCTTATATGCACAAGCTAATTTTGAGTATGGCATGTTTCGCGGTAACTTTGGCTTACGTTATTTAGAGACTGAAGTTACATCGCTAGGTAACTCTGTTACTCAAGATGGAAGTGGCAACGAACTGGTGACTCAAGTAACGTCAAAAGGTGATTACGATTTCTTTTTACCACGATTTAATTTAGCCGC
Source organism: Pseudoalteromonas sp. SG45-3 (assembly GCF_014164075.1). Classification (NCBI taxonomy): domain Bacteria; kingdom Pseudomonadati; phylum Pseudomonadota; class Gammaproteobacteria; order Alteromonadales; family Pseudoalteromonadaceae; genus Pseudoalteromonas; species Pseudoalteromonas sp. SG45-3. The sequence goes on from NZ_JACJEN010000001.1 coordinate 519,751, forward strand.
GAATGTAAGTGAAGATGTGATTGTTCGTCTAGGTTGGTCAAAAGATATCAGACGCCCAGATTTTGATGACCTATCTACATCCGTTACGTTTGGCACCAGCCCTAATAGTGCAGTTTCAATAGGTAACTCAGGCTTAGAGCCAGAAGAAGTAACCTCTTTCGATATATCCACTGATTGGTATTTTGCACCCGCTGCTTTATTAAGTGTGGGGTACTTTCATAAAACACGTAGCGATTTGCACGTTACACAGCAAGTTGACCCATTTGAAGACCCAAGCACAGGCTTTCGCGATACAAATGGTCCAGAATGTGAAGGCGGCGGCATATTTAACCCAATTGCTGACATAAACGTATTTGGCCCAGATGCTGGCGTAGGGTTATGTGTACCAACACAAACTACTATTAATGATTCTGGTGAAACAACACAGCAAGGGATCGAGCTTGCAGCTCAATACGACTTATCAAATTTTGAAAAAGAGCTAGGCTGGGCATCAGGTTTTGGTGTAGTTGCTAACTATACCTATCAAGAATTTTCTGGTGGTGAATCATTTGACACCGCAACGAGTCGTGCAAATGCTGTTTTTGCATTAACAACCGGTAACCCGGATACAGACATAAGTGCTAAGCAATCACTCATTGATCTGTCAGAAAACGCATATAACATCACATTTTACTATGAGAAATACGGTCTATCTGCTCGAGCGCGTTACACGTGGCGCGAAGGGTACCGTTCAACTGACTTTGGTAGCACTTCAAGCTTCCCATGGGGTTTCCCTGTTGTACAAGAAGACAGAGGGCAGCTTAATGCCAGCATAAGTTATGATGTGAACGATCAGCTAAATATCGGTATTGAAGCCGTTAACTTAACTGAGTCAGAAGTTAGCCAGTCTTGTGTAAACGAAGGTGCTTTACTTTGTTTCCAAGGTATTACAGACCGCCGTATTACATTTGGTGCAAGCTATAGATTTTAAAGGTTATAGTTAAATCGAGTCTATAAGTGTGTGTATTTAAAGACGCTAAAAGCAAGCCACCTGGCTTGCTTTTTTTTAACTATAATTAGTTAACATTTACAAAAATGATTTATTCCACTTTGTATTTTACTTCTAAATTCTGTTACAGCGGCAATGTCTTGCGACACTGCCGGCAGTAATAATGTGTGGGGTAGTAGTAAAGGAATACTTTTATTTCTTAACCTTACCCTTAAGAACATAAATTTCACCATCAAAACTGCCTTGAATCGTCAGCCCTTGGCTTGCCAACTCTTGCAAATATTCAACATGATCATCAGTAATATGCTGGCCTGGGACTAAAAGCGGAATGCCCGGTGGGTATGGAGTAACTAAACCTGCACAAATGCGGTTGCTACTTTTGCTAATAGGCACAGATTCGCGGTCGCCATAAAAAGCATCGCTTGGAATACATGCCAAGTCTATGGCTGGTAAGTTTTCAGGTAAGCGAGCTCTGCGCGTCGATTTCGACAATTTTACTTTACCGCTATCTAGCTTTTTCAATGCATTGTACAAACGAATTATTTTTGAGCGCGTGCCGCCAAGCGTCAGTAAAACCAAAATTGTGCTGTGTGTGTATTTTTCAATCTCTAGCCCAATTTCATCCAGTAGATATTTATGAATATCTTTTAATGAGTAGGGTAGCTCACTAATATCAATAAGGATTTTTAATGGATCGTGACCCATGTTATCACCACTAAAGTGCGGGAATATTTCCATAAAGTCTTGCTTAGCTAATACTTTAATTTGCTTAAGCGAGGCCATCTGTTGTTTAAACTCCTCAACATGATTTAGCAGCGCATTGAGCAGCTTATAGCCTTCCATCTCTAATTGCTTTTGGCACACGTCAAGCGATGCAATAAGCTGATATTTAGGCGATGTACTAGCGTAGATACTATAAATCTCTCGAAAGAAATCGGCATCAAAATCGGGGTCGTTAATATGAATATAAGACGCTTGAGAAAACGCCGATACTACTTTATGCGCCGAATGCGTAATGTAGTCAGCCCCTGCATGTATCGCAGAATAATGACGAAAGCTAGGATGAAACAAAGAGTATGCAAACCAGGCTTCATCTATAAATACCTTAATACCATATTGATGAGCATAATCTACGACTTGTTTTAGGTCGCTAAGTAAGCCATCGTAAGTACAACCGGTAAGCACTAGTAATTTAGCATCAGTATTGTTTTCAATTGCTAACTTGATGTCGGCCAACGATGGTGGCGCGAAAATGCCATATTTTGGGTTTAAGATACTCGCCAAATAAATAGGGTAACTGGCTGATTGCAAGATGCCATAGTGTACTGACTTATGGCAATTACGGTCGACAATTACTTTATCTCCCTTGCGCAGCAGTGTCTGCAAGATGATTTTATTTGAGGTGGATGAACCATTTGTAACAAAGTAGGTGTGTTTAACTTCAAACGTCGCCGCGGCTGATTCTTGGGCGCGACCAATAGTATTAGTGCTGTCTGATAATGAACCTAGCGAGTCTACCGAAACCGACAGGTCGCCAACAAATACATTGCGGCCGTAAAACTGATAAAAATCTTTAATGTAAGGTGAGTTTCTAAAGCTAGAACCCCCACTATGACCCGGTGTATGCCAAGAGTCGTTTGCTTCACCAACGTAACGACGATATGCCGTCCAAAATGGTGTTTCAGAGCGGTCGTCAAAATCGTTAATCATATAGCCTAAAATAGCTTCTGGGTCAGAAATCACTTCATCTTTAAAAAAGAATGATTCGATTTCTTCTGATTCGTTTACGATCTCCAGCCCTTTAGTGTCGTCGCCAATAACATAAACCGGTAACTCAAGACGAATTGCCTTTAAATCCTCGATAAAGCGGCTATACATCCGCTCACCCACTTTGTTGTGCATATCCCAGCTTAGAACTACGGCTTGAATATCACCATCTTCCTCTACACATTCCAGCGCGTGTTTAAGCTCGAGGCATTCAATAATATCGATATGAATATCGTCTCGCTCAAAGTTAGGAATGGTCTTTGATAGGTTCGTTGAAAGCCCTTGTAAAGTGGCTGGGTCTTGCTCAATTATCAAGATACGAAGTAGAGGTAGCATAGAGGGTTTCGCAATATAATTTTATAATGCTCACTAGCATAACCAAAGGAATGTAACTTGTGAAATTAATACTTTGATAATATTCTAATAATTGTTTTATTTCATTGGCTACTACAAATAAGAGGCGCAATGAAATTCATGTGTTTTCTGTTTGCATCGTAAGCATAAAGATTTTGATCATTATCAACGACAATATACTTCCCTTTAAGTTTTATACCACTGCAGTATAAAAATCATACTTATTTGATGGGCAGTTTTGTGCCAGTGCAGGTCGAATAAGCGAAGTGCCATCCGACACAGTAAAATACCTTACCAATTATTATCAGCATTTTATGTTGTCGAGTGGCTGGAGAGTGCCATGAGCGGACGGTGGTAACGCCCCAAGCAGGGGATTTCAAGAGCGTTTTTCAGCGAGTAAAATTCCCGCTGACTTGGCTTGTTAGGTTGCTGGTCTACAACAAACACTATTGAGCCTCGACGCTGTGATAATCAGCTGATGTTTCATAACAATTGACACACACAACTGACATTTTATTAAAGGCTCGAAACTTCTCAGTCATACCATCTTCTTCATCAAACAAGGCTTCACATTTGGAACACCACGCTTGAAGGTCATTAGGTTCGCTAGAGTTTTCAATAAAGCCTACAGGTACACCTTCTGGTTTCAACAAATGGCAACAGACGACGGCCGCAACTCGCTTACCATGTTCGCCACAATCAACATACATTGGTTCAATCTCAGTGCTCATATGCAACCTAACAACTTTATCAGAGGACACTTTTCCTTTTTTAGCGCGAAAACATCCTTATTTTATGAGTTTCTATTAATAGCAAATAGTGTAAGTTATTGCCATCTATAAATATTAAGCTTAGGAAAGGTTATTTTACTATGTGAAAAAGAGGGAGGTTTTCACTTATTCTTACTAAGTTAATGACGACTCACCTGAATGGTCGGTTATCGCTCTTTGCCGAAGTTCGGCTTAGTGCCATCAGCAGATATTGGTAACGCCTCATTATACGCCAAATGCACTTATCTAAAAGCTTTAATTGCCTCATTAAGCTGCACATCTTTTCCGCTTTCAATATTCTTCACATCAAGAAATACAAATTCATGATCTACAGGCAATCCAATGTTTTCATAATTATCCCCATGAGAATTTAGATATCTTTCATTTGATAATGTGATCCCCCAACCATTGGGCAAAGCTTTTGTTAACGCATCGCTAAAAGCTCCGTAGCTTCTTTCACCAATAAAAGTAACGTTGCCTCTTGCTTGTAAACCTAAAAGAAATACTTCAGCCGCACTAGGTGTTTTTTGACTAGTTAGAACAACAATGCTTCCTGTGTAATGATTAATTTTTGATGGGGCGACAACAATTTTTTGAAGTTCACTATAACCTGTCGATGTTTTAAATTGTTTCCCCCCCAAGGCTAATTCTGAATCTATTAAGTAAGATAAAATAGAAAATGCTACTAAGTCACTTCCACCCATACTAAAACGTAAATCAATAATTAAACCATTGCTTTGTTGGATGAATCGCCCCGAGTTCATCGGAGACCAGTTTGTTTAAGTCAGGCCACTTTACCTGACTCGTTTAAATTATCATAGTAGTCTGTTTCATATTGAGCTGGTGAAATATACCCAATTGAAGATAATA
>NZ_JACJEN010000020.1:0-81880 GCF_014164075.1 Pseudoalteromonas sp. SG45-3
GTTGATAATGTAACCATAAATGCCGATGGCACATGGGAAGTAAGTGACGAAGATATAAGCTCACTTGCAGATGGCGACGTAACAGTAAGTGTTAGCGTATTTGATAACGCCGGCAATGAAGCGGTTAATACGACAAGCCTAACAAAAGATACTGTTGCTAATGTCACGGTTGATATTGTTGATACAGACGATAGCGTAATAAATGGTGCTGGTGAAAATACAAACGTAACCATAAACGGCACCGCCGTTGGTGTTGAAAATGGCCAAACGGTTACCGTAGTAGTCAGTGATGGCACAAATAGTGAAACTTTCACCGCACTCGTTACTGATGAAGCGTACACAATCACAGGCGCAGATGTATCAGACCTAAACGACGGCGAATTAACCGCCACAGCCACAGTAAGTGATGTAGCAGGTAATACAGCAACCGATACAGATACAGCCACTCACGATAAAACCGCTGCAACCAGCATTGATGTTGCAACAGGTGATGACGCTGTTATTAATACTGCAGAGCAAAGTGATGTAGTTGTAAGCGGTATAATAGAAGAGGCTGATGCTAACCAAACAGCCACTGTGGTATTTACCGATGTGAACGGAGATAAAGTCACGGTTGAAAACGTCGCGATTAATAGCGCAGGTGAGTGGGCAATAAATGCCACTAATATTTCAGGCCTTGCTGATGGTGAAATTACAGCCAGTGTGAGCGCATTAGACGTTGAAGGCAATTTAGCCACAAACAAAACCAGCTTTACTAAAGACACCACAGCTACCGTAACAGTCGATATTAACGACACAGACGACAACGTAATAAATGGCAATGGCGAAAACACCAATGTTGAAATTACAGGTACTACAACCGGTGTTGAAGATGACCAAAAAGTAACGGTTGTAGTAAAAGATGAAGCCGGTAACGAACGCAGCTTTGAAGCCACCGTTACCAATAATGCTTACACAATTACAGGTGCAGACTTATCAGGCCTTAACGACGGTAAATTAACCGCCACGGCCACCGTAAGTGATGTAGCCGATAACACAGCCACTAATACCGATACAGCTATTCACGATAAAACAGCAGCTACTACCATTACAATGGCAGCGGGCGATGACGTAGTTAATAGTGATGAGCAAAGTAATGTAGTAGTAAGCGGTGTAATTGATGAAGCCGATACAAATCAAACAGCCACCGTGGTATTTACTGATAAAGACGGTAAAAAAGTTACAGTTGAAAACGTCGTTATTGACGCAGATGGACAATGGCAAGTTGATGCAGCAGATATTTCAGGTCTTGCCGATGGTGAAATTAAAGCTAGCGTTAGCGCATTAGACGTTGAGGGTAATTTAGCCACAAACTCAACCACCTTCACCAAAGACGCCACCATTAATATTGATATTGATACCGGCGATAACGGCATTAACAGTAGTGCATTTAAAACTGGTCAAGTAGCCACGCTGAGCGGTACAACCGATGCTGAAAATACCTCTACTGTAACGCTTACTATTTTTGATGGTACCAACAGTGAAGTAGTAACTGCCAATGTGACAGATGGCGCTTGGAGCGTTGACGGTATTGATGTGTCTGCGCTCGATGGTTCACAGAAGTGGACTATTACGGCGGCTGTTACAGACTCTGCAGGTAATACAGCAGAAGATAGCACACCAATACTTGATGCGCTTGATAGCCAAACACTTAATGAAAGTAATACAGGTAATGGCGGAACAAGTTCGGCTAAAAGCAGCATAGAAATAGATAACGCAGTGCTTACAATCAGCTCTGAGCAATCAGGTCTTGAGGGTTTAAAAGTAAATGGTGAAGCTGTAACTGTTGCATTAGCAACTGATGGTTTATCGTTAGAAGTTAAAGACTCGCAAGGTAACCTAGTGTTAAGTGTTGCGCTTGCGGGTGGTGAACTTACTACCACGCTACATGCACCTATTGATCACGAAAGTGAAAGCTTACTTACTGATATTTTTGTTGATGCACTACAAACAGATGCCGATGGCACAACCGAACTAGTAGTTGTACCAACAGCCGTTACTATAACCGACTCCGCCCCACAAAGTAGTGACGACAGCTTTACAGTAACCGAAGCCGACACCGATGCAGGTAGAGTATCAACAGGTAGCTTAGTCACAAACGACAGTGTAATAGAGGGCGCACCAACCGTTACAAGCGTAACATTTAATGGCACTGACTATGATGTAACGACAAGTACACCTGCAACAATAGACACCGATGAAGGCACATTAACGGTTAACAGCGATGGCACATGGAGCTTTGATGCTATCGATAACCAAGATTCTGACCCAGAACCACAGTTTACTATTGAATACACAATAGAAGATCGCGACGGTGTAGGTAGTTCATCAAGTACAGCCACATTTACTGTACAAGATGGCAGTGCGGGCAGCTTTACAAATCAAACAGCTACTTATACAGAAAGTGATTATGGCGCTACTATAACAAATAACAAATCTTTTGCTGTTGTGGCGGGCTCTGATGCACTAGTTGCTGATTCAATCACCTTTGATGACACTATCGAAAACTTAAACGCACTTAATTTAACAAGTGCTGGTGAAGCTATTACCTTTGTTTTAACTGACGGTAAAACAATAACAGGCTCTGCTAATGGCAGCGAAGTAATTAGCTTTAGCGTAAGTGCAACCCAAAATGGCAAAGATTTAAACGCTAATGTACAAACAAAAATAAGCTTACCGCTTGATAACCCTAATGGAGAAGATATTGATTTTGCGCTTTCTCTTAACGGTGAGGATAGTGATGGCACAGCAATTAGCGATGCTGGCAATGTAACCATAACCGTTGAAGATGGCGGCGCGCCAAAAGTAGCGGATACTACAGCAACACCTATTAGTATTGACGAAAGTGGCTTAGACCCTGCTAATAACATCACATTATCTGAACAAGGTACCGTGAGTACAACGCTAGGCAGTGATTCGTTAAAATCACTTACTTTCTCTACCGACTCGCAACCAGAGCTAACCGCAGGTGGTGTACCACTTGTATACACACTAAGTGATGACGGGCGTACAATAACCGCCAACACAGGTGACGGCACAGAAACAATTTTTGTAGCGACTTTACCTGACATTAATGGCACGAGTAATCAAAACTTAACTTACGATTTTACATTATATCGCCCATTTGATAACGATACAGGCGGAACAGGCGTACCACTACAAGTAGAAGTGCAAGACACTGATGGCGATAACGATACAGCAACGTTAAATATTACCGTTAATGATGGCGCAGTGCATACTCAAAATGATATTGCTTTAACTGTATCTGAAACACCTAACAGCGTGGCTGACAATAACGAAGATGGAGATGGCCAAGCAAATACTGATACTGATACCTCATTTACAGTAACAGCAGGTCTTGATGATGTAGTGGACATGCAAGTTAGTATTACTGATGGGGCAGCGGTGCTTGATAGTAATGGTAATCAGCTAACGCAAACTACGCTCGATGAGAACGGTAATGCTGTCACCACAAATATTGTTTGGCAAGTTAATAGCGACGGTACCGCACAAGGTATTTTAGAAGGCACTTCAACCGAGGTCTTTAAAATCACTTTACCAGATGTGAATGTTGATGCACAAACCTCTGCCACCTATGCTATTTCATTCGAAATTTCAGGTGCAATAGATCACACAGGTGATACCACAGATGCACCGCAAATAGTGATTCCAGTGTACACAGAAGATACCGATGGTTCACAAGTTACAAGTAATGTTACGGTGACATTAAACGACGGTCAAGACCCTGCAATAGCTGACTCAGCTGCAAGTGTTGATGAGACTAACCTTAGAAATAATGACTCAATTACAACTACGGGGCAAATTATAGTAACGCAAGGCTCTGATGAAGTTGTAGAAATTAAGCTTGCAGATAACTTTATAACAACCTTTAACGACGGAAGTTACGTTACTGCAGATGGAAATAATGCGATTACATTAAGCGATAAAAACGCTGATGGCTGGTATATCGCTACAGCAAATGGCGAAGATGTTTTACGCGTTAAATTTAATCCTGATGGCTCTTACACTTACGAGCAATTTACAGCAATTAAACACCCTGATGCTGACGGAACAAATACGCAAGATATCAGTTTTGATGTAATTGCTGTTGATGCTGATGGCGATACTAATAACGCAGCAGTGACTATTACAGTAACTGATGATACACCAACAGTAGATAACACACCTGTCGCTGTTAACCTTGTTGAGGGCGGCGGTAAAACACTCGAACTGCTTGATATTAATAGCAGTAACTTTGTTGGTAACACCAATAACCCAGGTGCAGATGGTGCTAAATTAGCTTCATTTATTTATGGTGGTACAACGTACACTGCGTTTGACTCAGGCTCTGATTCAACCGGTAACTATAAAGAAGTTGCCTTTAAAGGTGAGGGTGACAGTGATACGTCTGGCACATTAAGAGTATACGAAAGCGGTAAAGTAGTGATTACAACTGACGAGTTTGCTCAAAGCGCTGACGAAGATTTTACAGACTCAATTAGCTATACTGTTATCGACAACGATGGTGATACCGCAACAGGAAGTATTGATTTAACAATAAGTGATTACAAAGGTGAGTTAACCGTTACTGCAACGGACATTAACGAAGATGCCATTGACGGTAGCGATAACGCTAACAATGCACGTAGTGAAGTAACCATTACCATTGACAGAGGTGATATTTCTGACCAAGAAGAGACAGTCAGTGAAATAAAAATTGAGTTGGCGTCTTTACAAGGCGGAGAGCTTTACCTTAATGGTAACTTAGCTACAGACAATGCCGATGTTACAATTGTGGATGGCTATTATGTATTTACAGGCGCTGCATTAGCTACTAACGCTGATGGTACAGTGACAGTTGCTAATTTAACTTATCAACCAGCAGAAAACAGCTCCGACTTTTCTAATACGGTTGAATTTAAAGTTGAAACCACAATAACCATTAAAAATGGTGGAACACCTCGAGAATTAAACGATTCGACTACCATTTCAGTTGAATCAGTAGCCGATACCCCAGAGTGGGATACAGGTAATGCTTACCAATACACCCTAGATGAAGACTCACCTGAAAACCTCATTATTAGTGCAGCATTAACTGATACTGATGGCTCTGAGAAATTGACTTATGTAATTTCAGGTTTAGATGAAAACTTAGTACTTAAAATTGGTGGCAGAACAATAACCGAAGGCGCAATACTCACACAAAGTGAACTTAACAAATTAACGGTTAGTAACAAATTACATTCAACTGGCGAATATACGTTTGATATTCAAGCAACAAGTACAGAAAAAGACAATAACAACACAGCAACAGCTGACAAACAAACGGTTACAGTAACGATTAATCCAGTAGCCGACGCGCCAAAACTAGCTGTGCGCGTTGATACAATTAACGAAGATTCAAACCCTCAACTGAGTGACCTAATAAACGGACTGCTCGTTGATACAGATGGTTCTGAGCGCCTCAAGTACGAAATAGAAATACCAACATTTATAGATGCTAATGGTGATGAGCAAGTTGTTACATTATTAGATGGTAATGGAGATGAAGTAACCCCAGTTAATGGTGTTTACACTATTTTTGACACTGACTTAGCAAATTATACGCTTAAGTTACCTGAGCATTTAGCGCAAGAAAAAATTGCACTTAAAGTAAACGCAATTAGTGAAGAAGTTGTAGATGGTAATGTTGTTGATAGTGCAGAAACCGGCGTAAAAGAATTTACCTTTAAAGTAGTGGGTGTTGCAGATTCACCCGTATTAACAAGCAATAATGACTGGGTATATGACGACTCAGGGCTTACTTTAGAAAATACCACCGGTGTAGAAGATGAATTACTCACGCTCGACTTTTTATTCGAAAGTGAAGACACCGATGGCTCAGAAACCGTTAGTTTAGTAATTTCAGAATTACCCGATGGTGTAACGCTTGTAAATGCAATAACGGGAGAGCCTGCTAATTTACCTGTTGTAGGTATTGGCGCTAATGGCAACCCTAAGTACAGCTTGTTAGCCAGCGAGTCTGGTAATTATGCATTAAAACCAAGTGCCGATTTTAGCGGTAACGTTGACTTTAATATTACAGTGGTGACTACTGAGCCAGATACAGGTGAATTTAACACAAAAGACACGGAAATTAAGGCAAGTGTTACATTTACGCCGGTTATTGACTCCACTAACTTAAATACAAATGTTGTTGGCAATGAAGACAGCCAAATCTCACTTAAATTAAATCCCGACCTCTCAGATGTAGATGGTTCTGAAAGTATTACAAAAGCGATTATTAATAGTATTCCAGATGGTACAACGCTTTACATAAACGGTGTTGAAACAGCTGTTGGTAGTGGAATAGATGTTACCGACTACTTAAATACAGATAGTGTTACACTCAAACCTGATGAAGATTACTCAGGCGAGCTTAGTGTTGAGATAACTTACACCGTACAAGATACTTCTGCTGCTGTATCAAGTGATATAAGTGCAAATATTACGGTAACTGTTAATGGCAAAGTAGATGTAGCCCCAAGCATTGAGGCTGACGGCGCTGTTACTCGTATCGAAACCACAGATGAAACCATTACTAATGAAGGAAGTGCTAATGAGCGTCAAATTAATTTAACTGGCGTTGCATCATTCATTGAAGAGGATATTGATGGTTCTGAGCATATAACATATATCGAAATTATCTTGCCAAAAAACTCCTCATTAAAAGTTATTTACATGCAAGATGGTGAAAACATAGCCTCGCCAGATGGGACTGGTCGCTGGGTTATTCCTATAGACGCTGGTACAAGTGACGCCGCTAAAGACAGCATAAACGATTTGCTTAATAACGTAATTATTGAAGCTAACTCATCTACTGGTTCTGACGTTGATGTGACAGTTAATGCACGCGTTAAAGACGGTGACGACAGCGCCCTTATTAGCGGAAACTTTAAAGTACGGTTTAATATTGATGGCGAAGGAGAAACGACTACTGCATCGCCTGTTAATACGTTACAAATAGAAAATGTTACGGCTGATGAAGGCGGTAGCGTTACTTTTGAGGAAAGTGACTTTAATTTAGGTGAAGATTTATCTCAAGATGTTGATGATAACTATAACGATGTAATTACTATTTATGTTGAGCAGAGCAGTTTGCCAGAAGGCTTCACTATTGAGGGCGATGGTATAATTGCGGTAGAAACAGACACTGGTGTAGAGTACATAATCCCTGAAAGCTCGCTAAGTACAATGGTTATTAACAGTAACGACAGTGACTACTCTGGCTTATTAGAAATTCCAGTAAAAATAGTTGCCGTAGACCCAAGTGGCGACCGCGAAATAGATATAACCCAATCATTAAGTGTGGATATTAACCCTGTAGTTGATGGTGGCACCCTTGCTGCTGCAACGCAAACGATTACTGAAGACAATACAAATACATCACTTGGTATTACGTTTACCTCAACAGACGAAAGTACAGATACTGAAGATGGTGGTGTTGAAGAAATTGATTTTACTCAGCCAATAACAATTGAGTTACCAGATGGAGGTACATTATATGACCCTTCAGATAATTTTGAGTTACAAACTGATGGCAGTTATTTATACAAAGGTAATGGCAGTACATTTGACGATGATTTAGCCGGTGTTGGGATTAACCCTCCTGAAAATGCCAAGGGTGATTTTGATATTAATATTAGCGCTACAGTAGTAGATAGAGCTACGCTTTCGACAGGTGAAGTAAAAGCGAGCTCTACTATTAACCAAACAATTACAGTAAATGTAACACCTGTAACAGACGGTGTTATGCTTACTGCTAATAGCGTTACTGGCGATGAAGACAGCGAAATTATACTTACGGGATTAGCGGCTACTTCGCTAGATGACTCCGAAACTACCTATTTTACAATTAGCGGTGTACCAAAAGGTGCCACTCTTATTGATGCGGTAACAGGTGAAGAGCTACAAATAATTAATAATGGTGATGACGGCTCAGAAAATGGCACAACGAGCTGGACTATTCCTCGAAGCTTACTTGAAGGGAATGCAGATAATATTGTATTACTTCCTCCTCTTGATTTTAGTGGAGACATAACACTAAGTTTAAATGCAATTAGCCAAGATGGTACACAGGGCGAGTTATTACAGCAATCACAAAGCTTTAACGTGAGTGTTAACCCTGTAGCAGACACGCTTGATTTTAGTCAAAAACCAGAAGATAACTATTCAGGTGACGAAGATAGCAACGTAACTATTGATCTTGCTGCCTTTAGCACTGAGGCCGATGGCACTGAGCAAGTGCAACTTAAAGTTATTATTAATGGTGATACTTCTGACTTATCGGCATTAGCTGAGCTAGAAAATGGCTATATAGAGCTTGCTGATGGTACTAAAGTTAACTTTGCACAAGAGGGTAATAACTATATTGCTACCGTAATAAGCGAAGAAGGCAGTGGTATAGAAAACTTTGACTTTAACGCCGGTGGCCTTGCGTTTGGCACGTTTAATATGAGCGTTGAGGTAGCGACTATGGATAGCGCAGTTATTAATGGTGAAACCGTTACTGTAACTGGCACACCTGAAACGTCAGACTTTATTGTAGAGTTAGAACCACAAGCAGACGCGCCTGTATGGACTGCTGCAAATGATGTTACAAGTAATTCAACTAACAATATCGCCCTAAACCTAGATGTAGATTTACAAAACCCTGCAACAGATGAAACCGGCTATATTGAAATTATCGGCTTACCTGATGGATACAGCTTTAATGTTGGAGAAAAAGTCGGCGATACATGGACTGTTAATATTACTGATATTGAAAATCTTGAAATAGTTGATGGCGCTGCAGGTGATAGTTTTAACTTAACGTTAACTGCATTTTCAACACTTAACGGTGAAACACAAGAGGCTTCGCCTGAGGTAGTAAATGTAACTATTTCTGATTCGGCTACAGCTAGCTCAGCGCGTACCGCAAGTGCGAGCGGTGACAGTGGGCCTGATTATAGCGATATGTCTGGCAGTGGTAACACAGCACATGATGAGACGATTGCAAGTATGACCAGCGGCGATCAAAACGTATGAAGTTAATCCTAAACCGAGAACAAATATTAGCACTTGGTAAGCATATTGCCGATGCCTTGCATTTACGCCATCAAAGCGACAACTTATTACTTGGTTTGCCAAGTAATGAGTTTTCGGCGCATCATTTAGAGCAAGCATTAAGTAATATTAATGTGAGTGCGCAGCAGCAAACTACGCCAAAACATTATGCTTACCCTGCTTTGGCGCTTGATAAAGAAGGCTACTTTTGGTTTTTTGAAAATGATGGTAAAAGTACTTTTAGCTCACTTGATGAAGCAAAACCTAAGCAATTAAGTGATATTGATAAAGAGCTTATTTGGTACTTGTCGCACGATAATGTAACTGATGAGCGCTCAGAAAAACTTCATACACGTATTCCTAGTTGGCTAAAGCCTGCATGGGATCAGGTTAAACCATTTTATAATTCGTTGTTACTCGCCTCGCTAACCGTTAATTTATTAGCTTTAGTAGTGCCGTTGTTTACCATGAACGTATACGACCGCGTTGTGCCTAATGCTGCGCTCGATACCTTATGGGTACTTGCAACCGGCGCAACAATAGCCATTGTGTTTGATTGGTTATTAAAGCAAGCGCGCGGGCATTTAACCGATGCGGCTGGCAGGCAAATAGATTTACGTATTAGCAGTATGTTGTACGCTAAAGTGCTAGGTATGCGCCTTGAGCAGCGCCCAGCCTCTGCAGGTGCTTATGCAAAGCAAGTGCAAGACTTTGACAGCGTGCGAGAGTTTATAACCTCAGCGACGCTTGTATCGGTAATCGATTTACCTTTTACACTGCTGTTTTTAGCGCTTATTTTTTGGCTAGGTGGCTTAATTGTTTTAATTCCGGTTGTAGTACTTACCTTGGTTGTTATTACAAGCGCGGTATTACAAGCAAGACTGAGTGAAAGTGTTGAGCAGGCATCTAAATTGTCAACCCAGCGCCAAGCGTATTTAATCGAAAACCTGAACCAGCTTGTTGAGCTTAAGCAAATGAACGGCCAAGCAGGCGCGCAACAAAAGCTTGAACAAACACTCGCACAAATGGTTGATTGGCAAAATAAATCACGCCATAGCGCCACAACACTTACGCATACAGTTGCAAGCCTTAGCCAATTTACCAGTATTGCGCTTATTGTGTTTGGTGTTTATTTAATTAGTAACGGCGACATAAGTATGGGCGCACTGATTGCTATTGTTATGCTGAGTGGGCGCGCATCGGGTTCTATTTCTGCTTTAGCTGGGCTTGTTTTAAAATATAAACAAACACAAACAGCCATTGAGTCGGTTAAAAATATAATGGCGCTTGAGCAAGAACAAAAAAGTGGCGAAAACACGATTAATGCGCCTGTAAATGGCAATATTACAGCCCGCCATTTGAGCTTTCAGTACCATGAGCAAGAACTTGAGGCAGTGCACAGTATTAACTTTGAAATTAAGCAGGGCGAAAAAATAGGTTTATATGGCCGTGCAGGCTCTGGTAAGTCTACCTTGCTTGCAATTATTGCTGGGCAGTACAGAGCTACATCAGGTCAGCTTTTAATTGACGACATAGATATAAGGCACTGGTCGTTAAGTGCGCTACGCAAGCAAAGTGGCTGGGTAGCACAAAGCCCAAGCTTGTTTTATGGCACAGTGCTTGAAAACATTACTCTAGGCGCACAAAATATAACCCCAACAAACTTAACCAATGCATTAGTTAAATCTGGCGTAAGTCGTTTTATTGACCGGTTGGAGTCGGGGCTGGAAACACAGGTTGGCGAGTTTGGTCGGTTTTTATCGGGCGGACAACGTCAAGCTGTATGTATTGCGCGTGCTTTATTAAAAGACGATAACGCATTACTTATTTTAGATGAACCTTCGTCGGCTATGGATGCAGGCCACGAAAAACTCCTCATTAAAACCCTTCAGGATCGCACTGAAACGGTGGTTATTTCGAGTCATCGTAAAGATATGCTGACTATATGCGACAGAATATTTGTGCTCGACCACGGTCGCTTAAAAAGTATAGAAACACCAAGCTCATTATTTAGTAATAAAGTGCATGGTGGTGTAAAACTAGTAAGTAAAAAAGTGACAAGGGTGAATACAGAGACTGGGAGTTCTTCAACCAATGGCTGATTTATATATGGGGCAGCTACAAGCTGCAAAACAAGCTAAAAGATTGGTTATTATAGTTTTTGTATTACTTTTTGCTGTGGTTTTGTGGGCTAAATTTGCTAAGCTAGAAGAAGTTGTTGTAGGTCAAGGTGCTGTTATACCAGTACAACGTGTTCAAACTATTGAAAACCTTGATGGCGGTATTTTAAAAGAAGTTTTAGTACGTGAAGGGCAAATTGTAGAGGTGGGTGATCCGCTTTTACTGATTGATGAAACCCGATTTGCTGCTGCTTATGCTGAATCTAGTCAAGAAAAAGGTTCGTTATTAGCAAGACGAAACCGTCTAGTAACTGAATTGAAAAGCGTTACTTTAAATGAAGAAAGCAGTTTTGGCGCTAATATAGAACGCTTAGAAATACCTAGAAAAGATATTGCTGTAGATGTGTATAAGCAGGCATACAATACGTATACTTCAAGACTTACACAGCTTGAGTCTCAGCTACAGCAGCGCACGCAAAACCTACTCCAGCAGGAGCAAGCCAGTGTAGAGCAACGTGCAAATATATCTGCGCTTAAGCAAAGGCTAAAGCTCACAACACGGGAAGTACTGTTAACTCAAGGTGCTGTAGATGCGGGTGCTGTTGCCGAAATGGAGTTGGTTAAATTGCAACGAGACGAAATTGGCATGCAAGGTGAATTAAACCAAGCCAATGCGTTATTACAGCAATTAAAAGCGGCAAAAAGTCAGGTAAAAGAAGAGCGAAAAGCGATAGTATTTGATTATTTAGCGGATACACAAAATCAGTTAGATGAAGTGAGTAACGAGCTTGCTAAAATTCAACAAAGTAGCAAATCACTCGAAGATAGACTTATAAAAGCACAAGTTAGATCGCCAGTACGTGGTACCGTAAAAAATATTGTATCACGCTCTATTGGCAGTGTAATTGACCCCGGCGAGGTGATGATGGAAATTGTCCCTCAAAACGATTTGCTTTTAATTGATACTAAAATTCAACCAAAAGATATCGGTTTTATTCGAGTGGGCATGGCTGCTAAAGTTAAGTTTACTGCTTATGACTTTGTAATATACGGTGGACTTGAAGGTGAAGTTACTTATATTGGTGCAGATGCTCAGTATTTAGAAGATGGAACTGCTTATTATCAGGCTTATATTAAAACAACAATAAGCCAAATAGCAGAGCAAGCAATAATCCCAGGGATGCAAACGCAAGTAGATGTTATTACTGGAAAAAAAACTGTTTTAGATTATTGGCTAAAACCTTTGCTTAGAGCAAAAGCCAATGCAATGCGTGAACCATAATATAGGAATATTAAATGCGTAAATTAGGACTACTCTCTGTTTTAGCCTTAGCCCCAGGGTTATCGAATGCGTTAACGCTTGAGCAATCTGTAGCTGAAACATTAAACACTAATCCGAGATTAATGCAGAAATATGCGAGCTTTGAAGCAAAATACCGCGATAAACGCAGTGCGTTTAGTGAGTATTTACCACAAGTTCGTTTATATGCAGGATATGGATACGAGCGCGTAAACTATAAATCAGGCCGAGAACTTGATAGCGAATTAAATCGTAGAGAAATAGGTTTAAAAATAACACAAATGTTATTTGATGGTTTTAGAACATCATCTGAAGTTGCTAGACTAGATAACGAAGCAAAAGCTGACCAATTGGGTTTAATATCTGCTGCAGAGAATATTAGCCTTGAAGTTGTACAGGTATATTTAGACTTGCTTAAATCAGTTGAGTTAGTTGAGTTGTCAGAGCGAAATATCAACATACATAAAAAAATATTAAGTGATATTGAACAACGACGTCAACGTGGTTTATCAAGCGATGCCGATGTAGCTCAAGTACAGTCTAGACTTGCTACATCACAATCTGGTTTTTTAGCTGCTAAAAATAATCTTCAAGATATTAAAGCAAATTACTATGATTTAGTGGGTCAGTACCCTGATGATTTAATGATTCCTAAAGTGGATGAAACATATATACCAGCCACTTTAGGTGATGCTATAGCAGTCGCTAAAAAATCACATCCAGAAATTATGGCTGCTGTTTTTGATATAGAAGCTGCAAATAAACAAATAGAAAGAGAGAAAAGCGGTTATTGGCCAAAGGTTAGTTTAGAGTTTGATGTAGCTGATAACGATAATATTTCGGGCTCTCCTGGTCGTGATGATAACGGCCGAGTAATGCTTTCTATGAGTTACGATTTATACAACGGTGGCAAAACAAATGCAGATACCGAAGCGGCAAAATGGCGTTACCAAGAAGCCGTAGCAGTTAAAGACACAACTCACCGGCAAGTCGAAGAAGCGACAACCTTTGCATGGAATGCAAACATGTTTTTAGCTGAGCAAAAAGGCTTTTACGAAGAAAATGTTGGCTATGCTGAAGTTGCTCAAAAAGGGTATGAACGCCAATTTTCATTAGGTCGTCGTTCGTTATTAGATGTACTTGATTCGCAAATTGAGTTGTTTACAGCGCGTCGTAACTATATTGAATCGGCTTATGATCAACGCAAAGCAAGCTTTAGGCTTGTAAATGCAACAGGGCGTTTAGTTAGAGCTCTTAGGGTTGATAAACCTGAAGCATGGCTACTAGGAGATAGATAATATGAAAAGCATTATGTTTTTAAGTCTTGCATTATTACTGTCTGGCTGTGCTAGCGATGCAAAAAAATATGAGTATCAAGTTCAATCAAAAGATTTATTTGACCAAGACCGCGACGGTGTTATTAACGCAAGAGACAAGTGTGCTGAAACACCGATAAGAGCCAAAACAAATAATGATGGTTGCCCTAAAGAGCAAAAAATAACGACATCAAGAAACGTTGTTATTGAATTTGGTTACGATAAATCGACGCTAACGGATGATGCAAAAGCAAAAGTAGTAAGTTTTGCTAATAGTGTTGTTGATGTGCCAGGTATTACTATTTTATTAATTGGTGATACTAGCTTAGAAGGGTCATTAGAATATAACCGTAAGCTTGCTTTAAAACGAGTTGAAACAGTTAAAGCGGCTTTGTTAGCGCAAGGTGTTAAAAATATAGAAATAACTGAGCAAACATTTATTGATTCAAAAGATATTCCTAAAGTCTTAGCTGGCAGAAAAACACGAGTTATAGCGTTAGTTGATGGAGAGAGTTCTGTTGAACTAGAAAAGCAATTTGATTTATATAATGCCGGTTTTTAAATAATTATACAAATACAGTTTAAAAAGCCCGTTTTATACGGGCTTTTTTATTGCTTAAGTTTATATTAACGTGGATGTGCCAAAATAAACTAACCACTTTATTTTTGGCACTATAAAAGGAAAATTATATGGCAATTCAAAAAAAGCTAAAAGAAAAAACACGTAATTTTATTGATTCTAAGCATATGCTTAGCGGTATTACAGTGGCGTCGTTTTTAGAGTCAACCATAGTGCCTATTCCACTTGAGGCTGTATTAGTACCGCTAATGCAAGCTCGTAGAGAGAAGCTATGGCTTATCGCCTTAATGGCGACTTTAGGTTGCATAGTGGGTGCATTGTTTGGTTATGCGTTGGGTTATTATTTATTTGATGCGGTTGGTGATTGGATTATTAATACGTTTTCGAGCCCTGAGCAATTTGAAAACGTTAAGCAGCAAATGCAAGATCAAGGTTTTTGGTTTGTTATAACGCTTGGCATTGTGCCAATTCCGTTTCAAATAGCGATGCTTGCAGCAGGCGCGACTAAGTATTCTATTTGGCTATTTTTATTGGCTTCGGGTATCGCGCGTTCTATTCGTTACTTTGGTCTGGCTATTATTGTTTATTATGCAGGTAATGAAGCTGAGCGAATTATTAGTAAACATAAAACTAAAGCGATGATTGGCATTACTATTTTAGTGTTGGGATTGTGGGGACTTAGTACCGTAGTTTAAGTTTAAATTTGAGGGGGATTACGGTTTTCATCTTCGTGATGGTTTTTATTATTGTGCTATAGTTTTCAAATGAAGTACTGAAAAACCTAGCAATTAATATGATTGAAACAGTAAAACTTACCGTTAAACTTTCTAACTTTTATAAAATGCCTTTGATCAATAAAGTTTTAAGTTTAGCTTTATTGATCTATATTGCTATTTTTTCAGCCTACTCCCTAACTAGCTTTCCTCCCTTACAAGTTCAAAACAATGTGTACGGTTTTACTACCGATTTTATTAATTTAACTGTCATTATATTTCTGTTTTGGATTGTTCAATGCTCTGAGCTATCTAAAAAAGCATATATTTTTTCTAGTTTTGGTTTATTACTATGGAGTATTGGCACCACGGCAGACGTGCTTGATGAGTTAGTTGTACAGCCTTACTGGGTAAGTGTTTATTTTGAAGACTTATGTAGAACCAGCGGCATGCTTTTAACTTCTTATGGTTTATTTAAAACTATGCGCTTTGTACAAAGTATTAATAATAGGTTAGCCGCAGAGTTAATAATAGATGACTTAACTAAAGTGCATAATAGGCGCTATTTTTATCGACAGGTTAAAAGTGCAAACATTGTATCTTATGTTATTTTAATTATTGATATAGACCATTTTAAGTCTATTAATGATGAGTTTGGCCATGATGTTGGTGATGTGTAATGCTTAAAGAACTAGCAACTAAATACGACAATGCTTTTACGCACCAAAACAAATTTGCTCGCCTCGGTGGTGAAGAATTTGGTGGCTACTTGCCTACAAATAATATGACGCAAGCGTATGATTTTTCGCAGCAATTAATTGACCTTGCGCACACCATAAATATTCAAAACTCTCGTCACTTAACAGTAAGTATAGGTGTTGCAATGCAAACGCCTAATGAGCCTTTAGATAAAGTAATGAAGCGCGCTGATCAAGCTTTATATTTAGCTAAGAAGAGTGGCCGAGATCGTTTTGAAATTGCCCCATAAGCGTTTTAATTATATAAAAACACGTCCTTATTGTTTGCACATTTACTACACTTTTTAACGTTTTCGTAAGGAAGTGTCAGTGAGGGTAATGCTTTGTAAATTATGAAATTAAAATAGAATGTTTGGGTCGTAATGGGGATATTAATAATAAGGAATAACCTTAATGACTAACTCCCTTTTAAAAGCTGCATTACCCTTAAGTCTAATTACTATTTTGTCGGGCTGCGGCTCTGACGATAGCTCAAGCTCTACAGGTTACATCCAATTGTATAACGGCTCTTACAATAGCCCATACACACGTTTGTTTGTTGAAGAAACAGAGCGCTCAGGCGCTGATTTTGCTGATGTAACTACTCGCCATAACTACAGCACAGACACTTATGATGTAAGTTTTGAGTACCTAGATGCTAACGACAGCTATATAACAATTAGCGATCAAGAAATTTCTATTAAGGGTGACAAAACACAGTTAATAGTAATGAGTGGTAACTTTGATGAACCTACATTTACAGAGCTTAGCGTACCTATTACAAGCGATACGGGTGAGTTTAACTTAGGGTTTTATAATATTGCAGGAGAGGACACTAACTACGATATTTACTTAGCAACTGATGATGGTGTATTTGAAAGCGCGACACTTTTCTCATCAGCTCAATATTTAAGTGAGTTAGATCTGCAAAGCGTTGATGAAGGTTATTACACTATTTACATAACAGAAGCGGGCAGCAGTGATGTTGTGTACGAGTCGTCATCTGTTTATTTATACGATGAAGCAAGTTATGTAGCAATGATCCGCCCAAGTTATGCAACAGAAGAAGGCGGCATTACGCTTGATGTAGTAACCGATAATAACTACGTTACTGAGCTTAAACACCAATCTGCTCTGGGGCAATTACGTTTTATAAATACCGTTGATGACTACTCGCCAGTAAGCTTTTCTGCTACACGCGGTACAACTGTAAACACAACAAATACAGTCGCTAGTGACTCTTATACCGATTATGTTGAACTTTCGCCTAATAGTTACAGCGTAGCGATGTACGACGAAGAAGGTACAAAACTAGCTGATAACTTTTTAATGACGCTAGAGCGCGAGCAAAGTGCGGTGGGTATTTTTTATAACGACGCAGATAACGGTTTACGTATGATGAGCGTTGAAGAAAATCTAACACCAAGCAGTTACAGCCATACGGTATCGGTTGTAAACCTAATTGAAAGCTACGCAGGGCAGTCGGTTTCAGATGTAGATGTGTACTTTACACTTAACGGCGAAACGGTAGACGACACTAGTAACGTAGTCGATGGCCTAGATAAGTATGACCAAGAAGAGCAGGTTGTAGATAACGAAATTTACACGGTTTATGTTGTTTACGAAGACAACGGCCAGCAAATTGTGCTTATTCAACAAAGCGATATGGACTTTACACAAGAGGGTAACTACATATTGATTTTAGAGCATGATGAAACAACAAGCTCTGGTTATAAGATGACCCTAGAGCGCACTATTACCGATAGTGTTGAATAAACCTAAACATATTAAGTAGCATAAAGCCTAAGCACTTTAAGTACTTAGGCTTTTTTATTGAACAAAATTTACCTACTCATTAATAATTAGGTACACTCAGGGCATAATAATTAATAAGAGTGTGCCATGGATGATTTAGTTGGGTTAGCCGTCATAGTAATACTGGTTGTGGTTGCCGGTGCTATTTGCGGCTTAATAGCGCTAGTGCAGTTAAATGCATTAAAACAAGAAGTTGCTGTTTTAAGGGCCAAAATAACACATCTACAAACACATAAATCGATATCGCAAAGTGAACCTCAAAGTGAAGCATCTACGGCTCAGGCAGCGATTTCAATAACAGAGCCAATTGCTCATAAAGCACAGCCAAGCTTAACGTCCCAAAACGCGTCGCCACCTGTAATAAATCAGCTATCAGCACCTCCTAAAAAAGCCAAACCAGCTGAAGCATCAGCCATAGAATTACTATTTAATAAATTGCGCGCAGGGTTTGAAGAGAACTGGATGACCTGGATAGGCGCAATAGCGCTTGCGTTTGGGGGCATCTTTTTAGCTAAATACAGCCTAGAAGCGGGATTATTATCGCCTGTAATGAGGTTGAGTTTAGGCGGCTTATTTGGGCTTGGCCTAATTGCAGCCGCAGCTTATTTACACCATAAACGCATTGTATTTGAAGGCTTTAATAATTACATACCCGCAGCGCTTGCAAGCGGCGGGTTTATTACCTGTTTTGCTTTAACGCTTTTAGCTTACAGCAGTTACGACATGCTGAGCCCTACCGTGGCATTTTTTGCGTTAGCTATTATAGCAATTAGTGCAAGCGCGATGGCGCTTAGGTTAGGCCCGCTATTGGCCGTGCTTGGTATTATTGGCGCTTACAGCGTACCAATATGGGTTAGCGCTGGCAGTGGTAACTTATTTGCGCTGTTAATGTATATTGGCTTTGTAAGTTTGTCGGCTGCGTTAGTTGCACATAAAGTACAACGTATTTGGCTATGGTATTTACTATGGGTTGGGCACATTGGCTGGTATTTAGTTGGTTTTACGCTACTTAAAGCTAATACCGTTTGGTTAATGGGGGCATTTGCTTTACTTAGTATTGTAGGGTTAATTGCTATACCGCGCTTAGGTCTAAAACTAAATGTTATTGAACATCGCCCGCACAGTTTAAAACGCTTAATTAAAGTGCTTCCAGATCATGCATTACTACTCGCTTTTATTGCGCCCTTAATATTTACTATGTTGATCAGTCACTTTGATATGCAGTGGCAAGCAATCGGCGTGTTAAGTATTGTATTGGTGTTGTTTTTAGTCCTTAAAAATAGCCGTTGGGATATTTGGCAGGGCGTAGCGTTAGTTATTTCAACGCTATTAGTGATAGGCGCTGAGCGCACGCATCTTTCGCCAAATCTATTTGATGACGCACTCTTTATATTCAAAAATGAGTATGGTTTGGGTTTATTACTCGGATTGTTACTTACCGCTTTTGGGCTCTATTACGGTAAAAAACAGATTAAGCGTTTAGCGTTTCATATTACGGGGGCATTTAGTGCATTTGTAATGATAGCGACTTTATATAAGCTTATTCCTAATTCTGCGTTAAGTACAGCATATCCACTTTGGGCCGTTGTATTGTTTATAGTGGCAGCTATTTTAATAAAGTGTGCGCAGCATAATACAACGCTATTTCAGCGTTTTACTTATTGGGTAGGTGCTAATGCCAATATTACGTTAGCAATTACCATGCTATTAAGTGACAGCGGCCTAACCATTGCACTTGCTGTACAAGTATTACTTATAAGCGTACTTATAAAACGCTATAACGTGCCTATGCCGCATTGGCCTATAAAAGCCTTAGTTGCTGCGTTATTACTGCGCTTAACGCTTGCGCCTTGGACACCAAGCTACGATGCGTTAACGGTATTTGGTTTGCATTGGAGTATTGTGGTTTATCCGTTATGTATCGCGTTATTTTTTGCCGCAGCTAAGTGCTTTGACTCATCAAAACTTAAAATATGGCTCGAAGGTGCAGCCCTTCATTGTTTAGCGCTTTTTATTACTACCGAAACAAGTTATCAGCTAGTAGGGCATTATCCGCAATTTGATTCACTTAACTTTTACGAACAAATACTCCTTACCTGTAACTGGCTGGCATTAGGGTGTGTGTATTTACACAGAGCAAAACTTGCCGGTACTTTAGCTAAGTTATATAAAGTGGCGGGTTTTGCACTTGCGGGGTTAGCAGGGCTTTTTGCTATTAAAACACTACTTGACGATAACCCATTATTTGAATCACTTTACATAGGTGAGCTGCCAATATTTAACTGGTTATTACTATTGTGGTTAGTTCCTGCAGGATTAACGCTTTGGCTGGCCAAGCTTGTAAAACCAATAAATGCTAAAGCTACGCCATTTATATTGGCCGTTGCGGGTGGCTTTATATTATTGGCAATAAACAGCTTTATTCGTCAGTACTGGCAAGGTCCTTACATTTACTTATCAAAAGGCGCAAGCAATGCAGAGCTTTATAGTTACTCTGTTATTTGGTTAGTATTGGGGGCGGGTACTGTTATTTTTGGTCATTTAAAAAATCAATTATTAATACAAAAAGTAGGCCTAGGCATACTAGCTGCCGTTATTGTTAAAGTGTTTTTAATTGATATGGCTAACTTGGAGGGCTTACTTAAAGCGCTTTCGTTTATTGGATTAGGGCTTTCGTTGGTGGGGTTAAGTTGGTTGTTCCAAAAGCTTAGAAGCCGAGTAAATCAAGTTTAACTTTATGAATACTTTATAAAGCAAAGCCCAGTGAAGATACTGGGCTTTTTGTTTTACGCTATTACTTGATAGCTTTTAACTAGAACACTTTTTACTAGAATACTTTTAACTAGATCACTTTTTACTAGCTTATTATGTACTGTGATTAAGCAGTGCCTTTAGTTTGCCCGGTTTAATTGGCTTACTTAAATAATGAATATTAGCGGCTTTGGTTTCTTGCTTAAGCTCGGTGTCGCGCACTGCGGTAATTAAAATAGCAGGGACTTGGCTTTGCCAAATTTCGCGCAGGGTTTTAATTAGCGTTATGCCATCGCAGTCACTACCTAATTGGTAGTCCATTAAAATAACATCGGGTGCACCGTTTTGCTTAGCGTGCGCCAGTACATTATCTACGTTATCAAAAAGGGTGTAATTAGCTTGCCACTTTTTAAGTAAGCTTGCCATTGCTGCTAAATTTTCAGGGTCGTCGTCTACGGCAACAATATTAATTGCTGCACGGTTTTCTATTAGGCTGTTTGTAGTACTTTTTTGTTGTACAAACTGCTCGTCACCATAAGGTACCTCAATGCTAAAGCGGCTACCTTTATTTGGCTCAGAATGCACATCAAGCGGCAAACTTAATAAGTCAGCCATACGTTTTACAACACCTAAGCCTAAGCCTACGCCTTTGTTATCGCCCGACTCCACACGGTAAAAGTCGTTAAATATTTTGGCTTGCTCTACTTCGCTAATACCGGGGCCTGTATCCCATACTTCTATTCGTAAATTGTGCTTTCGGTTCCTGCAGGCAATTAATACACGGCCATTGTCGGTGTATTTAACTGCATTAGAGACCAAGTTTTGAATAATTCGGCGCAAATAGGTTATATCGCTGTGCACAATTTGTTGGTTTGAACGCACACTAAGCTTAAGGCCTTTATCACTTGATAAAATAGCGTATTCACTTTGTAGTGGCGCTAAAATATCTTCAATATAAAAGTGGCGAGGGGTAGGGGTCATAGCGCCTTGCTCAAGCTTAGCTATTTCAAGCAATGCCGACATTAAATGCACGGTTGAATCGAGACTGTCGCCTAGTTTTTCAAAGCTGTTTTGGTTAGTGCTGTCGAGCTGTTTTTCGTCAATAGCGGCAAGGTATAAACGTGCTGCATTTAACGGCTGTAAAATGTCGTGGCTCGCCAGTGCTAAAAAGCGCGTTTTACTGTCGTTGGCTTGCTCTGCTTCTCGTTTAGCTAAAGTAAGTGCTTGCTCAGTTTGTACACGGCTATCTATTTGAGCTTGTAAGTCTTTATTGATAGTTTGCACTTCTTGAGTACGTGCTTCTATGCGGTTTTCAAGATCCATGTTAACTTCTTCAAGTGCATTTTGCGTACTTATGTGGTTTGTAATATCTGAAAAGCTGGTAACAAATCCGCCATCGGGCAGCGGATTACCAATCATTTCGTATACTTGGCCATTACGACGGTGGCGAATAAAATGATGCGAGCTGCCATATTTTAAATGCTGTACACGTTTTTCTACTTGGCGTTCTATTTCACCAGGGCCACATTCACCACGGTTAGCGTTGTATCTAATAATGTCTTCTATGGGTTGGCCTACTTCTAAAAAGCCTTCAGGGTAGCCAAACATTTCATTGTAGCGTTTGTTCCATGCAACGAGTTTTAAATCTTTATCAACAACTGAAATACCGTGGCTTAAATTTTCGAGTGAGGTAAATAACAGGTTTTGATTAAATTGCAGCGCTTGTGTGGTTTCGTCAAAAAAGTTTACAACTTCTTCAAACGCCATACGCTTACCCGACGATACCGTATGTATTAACGCTTGCGCTGACGATGCGCCAAGCACGCCTGTTAACGCGCGTTCGCAGTAGGCTATAAATTCAGGTTCTGGGT
The DNA here is from genome assembly GCF_014164075.1 of Pseudoalteromonas sp. SG45-3. Classification (NCBI taxonomy): domain Bacteria; kingdom Pseudomonadati; phylum Pseudomonadota; class Gammaproteobacteria; order Alteromonadales; family Pseudoalteromonadaceae; genus Pseudoalteromonas; species Pseudoalteromonas sp. SG45-3. The sequence continues at coordinate 22,327 of NZ_JACJEN010000020.1, forward strand.
GTGCGTTGTTATCGCTTAAATGATGGGCGAGTGCGTAATGGGCCAGTACTTGTTGGCTGCGCTGAATACCTAGAAATGTTTGCAGTAGTATTTTAAAGTCGTAAACGGTGGCTTTTACGTCTTTATTTAAGCGCCTTGATAAAATAGCCTGATCTTTAGGGTTAACAAAAGCAGCGGCCTGAATTTTATCAATTAAGCGCTCCTCAGCCCCAAGTGAAAAACTAATATAACAACCAATATTGGCAAACAAAGCTATCAAGGTTCCACGCGTTATAAGCGTTTGTTGCAGCTCGCTATCAAGGGTTGTGCCGGCATCGAGTATTGGCAGCATTAAAAATAGTATCCAGCAAATAAAGCCTGCTACCAAACCCGCATACACCCCATAAGCATGACCTTTTCGCCAATATAAACCACCCACAATAGAGGGCAGCAATTGGGTAACAAGTGAAAATGCGACCAAGCCCATACTGGCCAGTGCGCTACTATGGCCAAACCATTGCTGATAGAAATAGGCCAAAATTAATATGCCTGCAATAGCAAAGCGCCTTACAAGTAATATACGAGACTTATAACTGCTGGTAATTAAGTTACGTTTAAACTTTCTACGCAGCATTAACGGCAATACCACATCGTTTGAAATCATCGTGCTTAATGTAAGCGTTGCTACCACTATCATTGCGGTGGCGGCAGATAGTCCACCTATAAATACAAAAGTGGTTAAGAATGCATTGTCGTTAATTAGCGGTAGGGCAAGTACAAAGCTGTCGGGTGAATAGCCGCTGCCAATTTCAGGATGAATGGCCGCAGTCGCAATAGGTAAAATCATTGCGGCTGTTAGTAGTAAATACAGCGGAAAAGCCCAGCGAGCGGTAAGTAAGTGGCGTTTGTTTTGGTTGTCGACCACGGTTACATGAAACTGGCGAGGCAAACATATAATAGCCGCTGCAGCCATTAAAGACTGGCCAATAAAGTTAAAGCTAAAAAAGTTAAAATCGCTCCAGTGACCCCAAATAGATTCAGTTACTTTGTTCGTGGTGGCTTCGGGTAAATTAAAAAGTGTAAATACTGCAAGCCCCGCAACGGCAATAAGAGCAATAAGTTTAATCATAGATTCAAATGCAACAGCGAGCATTAAGCCAGAGCGATATTCAGTTACATCAACTTTGCGAGTACCAAAAAATATAGCAAATAAAGCCATAATTAGTGTGGCAGAAAGCGCGAGCATATCGCCGGATATTTTATTACTGTTTTGCAAAAGTAAAAAGCTTGTACTAAGCGCTTTTAATTGCAGTGCAATGTAGGGAATGGTTGCCAGTAATGCGATTACAGTAACCATTATTGCTGTAGTTTGACGTTTGCCGTAACGAGCTGAAATAAAGTCAGCAATAGTAGTTATATTTTGTTTTTTACTTACCAGTACCAGCTTACGTAAAAATCCTTGGCCGAATAAAAACAGCAACGCAGGGCCTAATAATATTGGCAAGTAACTCCAACTGCTGGTGGCGGCTGTTCCTACCGAACCGTAATAAGTCCAAGAGGTACAGTAAATCCCGAGTGAGAGTGAATACACAAATGGGTGATGGCTAATACGCTTTGCTAAAGGGGTTGTTTTATCGCCCCAATTGGCAAGCCAAAACAGCACACCTATATAACTTAAAGCAACAATAATGAGTACGGCAGTCATGTTGTTATTAAACCTTATTATTTTAAATAATCCCTCATCCGTATGAGGGATTAACACAATACCAGAACTGAGGTTAAGTGTGAGGGTTGAATTTAAAATAAAACTTTTATTTTATTTATATCTTACTGAATATTAACAGTAAAAATAAAACACCCTTGAGCATTAGACTAATGTCGCATTAATGACCAACTTATCAATTTAATCATAAAGCCAGCTTACAAAAACAGCCTAAGTAATTGAAATAATATAAAAATATATAAAACACGCTTGAATGATAAATACAGTTTACGTAAACGTTAACAAGCTGTTACGACTATGGTCTCAATTCAATATGTAACCAGCGTTGCTAAATTGGTAAGCGAAGATAAAAAACCACTCATCGCGATATTGCGGTGCTTAAAGGGGAAAACAAAAATGGCTTTTAAAGATGAAGAACAAGCAAAAGCTTATTGGGCAGAAAACATTTCGCTGTTATTTAAACTGTTAGCAGTGTGGTTTGTCGTGTCTTTTGGCTTTGGCATATTACTGGTTGATGTACTTAATGAAGTACGTTTTTTTGGGTTTAAACTTGGCTTCTGGTTCGCCCAGCAAGGCGCGATTTATACCTTTGTGGCTTTGATTTTTGTGTACGTTTTCAAAATGAATACGTTAGATAAAAAATACGGCGTAGACGAATAGGAGCTAAGCAATGGATGTTCAAACACTCACGTTTTTAATTGTTGGTTTAAGCTTTGCGCTTTATATCGGCATAGCAATATGGGCCCGAGCGGGTTCAACCAAAGAGTTTTATGTAGCGGGCGGCGGCGTACCTCCTCTTGCTAATGGTATGGCAACAGCTGCCGATTGGATGAGCGCCGCGTCGTTTATTTCAATGGCGGGTATTATTTCGTTTGCAGGTTACGATGGCAGTGTTTACTTAATGGGGTGGACAGGTGGTTATGTACTATTAGCCATGTGTTTAGCGCCTTACTTACGTAAATTCGGCAAGTTTACTGTGCCAGACTTTATTGGCGACCGTTACTATTCACGTACCGCGCGTTTAGTTGCTATTTTTTGTGCCATATTCATTTGTTTCACTTATATAGCAGGGCAAATGCGTGGCGTAGGCGTTGTATTTTCACGCTTTTTAGAAGTAGAAATTGAAACCGGTGTTTACATTGGTATGGTGATTGTATTCTTTTATGCGGTACTTGGCGGCATGAAAGGCATTACCTACACACAAGTAGCGCAGTATTGTGTACTTGTATTTGCCTACCTTGTACCAGCCATTTTTATCTCGATGATGATGACGGGTCACTTCTTCCCACAAACCGGTTTTGGTGCCACATTAATTGGCAGCGACGGCGTGTACGTACTTGATAAATTAGATGGCTTAAGCGCTGAACTTGGTTTTGCGCAATATACCGAAGGCTCTAAGAGCATGATTGACGTATTTGCTATTACTGGTGCGTTAATGGTAGGTACTGCTGGTTTACCACATGTAATTGTACGCTTTTTCACTGTACCTCGCGTAAAAGACACACGTATTTCTGCTGCATGGACTCTTGTGTTCATCGCGATTGTTTATACTACAGCACCTGCGGTTGCAGCCTTTGCTCGCGTAAACATGGTTGATACTATTAATGGTAAAGACGGTAGCGGTACAGCTTACGCAGAAGCACCAGGATGGATTAAAAACTGGGAACGCACAGGTTTAATTACATTTGATGATAAAAACGGCGATGGCAAAATGTTCTACACGGCGGGTAAAATCACCGATCCGAACAGTGCTAACGAAGTAAATGTAGACCGCGACATTATGGTATTAGCAAATCCAGAAATTGCTAATTTACCAGCATGGGTAATCGCACTTGTAGCTGCCGGTGGTATTGCCGCTGCACTGTCTACAACAGCAGGTTTACTACTGGTTATTTCGACCTCCGTTTCGCACGATTTACTCAAGCGAACCCTCAAGCCCGATATTACCGACAAGCAAGAGTTACTTGCAGCGAGGTTGGCAGCCATGGTCGCTATTGTTATCTCCGCATACTTTGGTATTAACCCGCCTGGATTTGTGGCATCGGTAGTGGCATTTGCATTCGGCTTGGCGGCAGCGAGTTTCTTCCCAGCAATTATTATGGGTATATTCTCTAAAACAATGAACCGAGAGGGCGCAATTGCAGGCATGGTAACGGGTATTGGCTTTACCGCTGCGTATATCATCTTCTTCAAGTTTGTAAGCCCTGAGCTTAATAATCCTGAACATTGGTTTTTAGGTATTTCGCCTGAAGGTATTGGCTTAATTGGTATGATTATTAACTTTGTAGTAGCTGCAGTTGTTCTTAAATTTACTCAAGCTACACCTATTGAAATTCAAGAAATGGTAGAAGGTATTCGTAACCCTAAAGGGTCAGCTGAAGCGCACGATCACTAGGCAACATTTATAGATATAGTAAAAAAATATAAAGCACCCAAAGCCCGACTTTAGTCGGGCTTTTTATTTGTTTAATAAATAAGTACATTAGATTGGTACATCACCATTTAAAGAGCGAATACAATGAGTGTAGAACAACAAGAAATAGCCCAATACGTTTGTTTGCAAGCGCCTTTTACTATGCTTGATAGCAGCGCATGCGAATACTTTGTAAATCATCTTGATATTATTTACCTTACCCGCGAAAACCAAACTCAGTGGTTACAAAGTGAAAACCCTAAACTATTTTTAATTCGCTCTGGTTTGTACGACCTCGTTGATGGCAAGGGCGATGTTGTTACGCGCTTAGCGCAAGGTGACTATTTTGGTTTTCCGTCGCTATTAACCGGTGAGGCAATTCAAAATAGGTTAGAAGTACAAAAAGAGGGGATAGTGTATATGCTCTCTCAAACGCACTTTGATTTTTTACGCAGAGAATATAAATCGTTTGAGCAATACTTTGTACGCGCTCATGCTAACCGGTTGTTGTCATCGCATTATAAAAGTAAGAACGATAGCTGGTCGGAACGTAAAATATCAGAGCTGATGACGCGCACAGCAATTACGCTTACGCCCGATGCAAGTATTAGGCAAAGCGCTAAAAAAATGAAAGAGCATGGCGTATCGTCAATAATGATAACGCAGCACGCGCACTTAGTAGGGGTTGTGACCGACCGCGATTTACGCAACCGAGTACTTGCCGACGAGGTAGATCCACAAGACGCAGTAAGCAGTATTATGACCGCAAAACCTAAGTTTATATTTGAAAATAACCGGGTGTTTTCGGCGCTGCACTTAATGCTTAAATACAATATTCACCATTTGCCCGTGCTTGACGAAAACCATAACCCGATAGGGATGATAACCAGCACCGATTTACTGCGCCAACAAAAAAGTGACCCCGTACAGCTTATTGGGCGCATATATAAAGCGCACACTGTTACTGATTTAAAACGCTACGCTAAAGAAATTCCCGAACTTTTGCGTAGTTTTTCGTACAACATTGACGACATATCGCTAATTGGTAAATTACTCAGTGGTTTAACCGATGCGCTTACATCGCGCCTGATTCACTTATTTCAAGAAGAGCATGGCGCAGCGCCAACCAGCTTTAGTTTTATTTGCTTTGGCTCGCAAGCACGCGAAGAACAAACCCTGCATTCAGATCAAGATAACGGCTTATTACTCCCTAACGACTTAACCACCGAGCAACACGCTTACTTTAAAAGTATGGGGGAGTTTGTATGCGAGAATTTAGTTGAGTGCGGCATTAGGCGTTGCCCAGGTAATATTATGGCAAGCAGTGATGAGTGCCGTATGAGCGTAAACGACTGGAGCGAGCGCTTTTTTAAATGGATAAAAAGCCCCACACCCAATGCAATGCTTAACTGTAAGATATTTTTTGACCTGCGATTTATTGAAGGTTCAAACGCTTTATACACGGCTTTTTGCGAGCAACTAATTCGTATATCGCGTAACGACTTATTCTATGCCGCAATGGCAACCGACATAAGCAGCAACAGCGTGCCAATTGGTTTATTTAATAAATTTAAAACCGAAAAAACAGATCAAAATAATAAATACATAGATTTAAAAAAACGTGGTGTCGTAATTATAAATGACATAGTGCGGTTATACGCTTTAAAAGCGGGTATTAGGCGCGCCAACACACAAGAGCGGTTGGACGCACTACTAAAACATAAACTGATCAGCAAAGAAGATATATACAACCTAAAAGACTGCTGGCGGTTCTTAACGCAGCTTCGTTTGAGTACACAAATAAACGAAGAGGGCTTACCGAGTAATTGTATTAATCCTAATAAATTAAACTCACTAGAGCGCCATCAACTAAAAGAAGCGTTTTATCTTGTTAAACAAGCGCAGCAAGCCGCTGCGTTTAAGTTTGCTCGCGGCAGTTTATAATGATGGATTACTAACATGGTAAAAAAGCTGCTCACTCGGTATTTAAAGCGCCGTAAATTACTAGGCAAAAATGCCTTACAACAACGTTATTTGGTGATTGATTTAGAGCTAACTGGCCTTGATGCAAAACAGCACGAAATTGTATCGGTAGCGTGGGTGGTAATAGATAACCAATGTATAAAAATGAGCGAGTCGCAGCACCTTATAAATAAAGACGTAAAAAGCCTTGAGCAAAGTCCTGTTTTTCATGGGATTAGCGATGATGCTATAGCAAAGGGGCTAAGCCTAAACAGTATATTAATGCAATTAAGTAACCATTTTAGCGACTGTATTTTAGTGTTTCATAATGCCATGCTCGACTGGGGCTTTTTAAAAATAGCGCTTAAAAATGCCAATATAACTATACATCCTAAACTCATAATCGACACACTGCATATTGAGCAAAAGCGCTTACTCCATCATTCAACTGAAATAAAACAAGATGATTTAACCCTTAATGCTTGCCGCACACGTTATGAGTTACCAAGCTATCATTGCCATCACGCACTGACCGATGCACAAGCCACTGCCGAGTTACTGCTAGCCCAGTGCCATCAAATAAGCCGTGGCAAAGAGTTAAAAGTAGGCGAGTTGATGTAGGTTGGCTGTAGGCGGGGCTTTATGCTGCGCGAGATAAACTCCCGCCAACAATAAAGAGTAGTTTACTTTTATTGTTATCCGTATAACTATAGGTACAGTTACGTAATCATTATCTAACTAATCACTTCAAGGACGATCATGAAACTCATCACTGCCATTTTCTTAACCTTATTCCCACTCATCACTTTTGCTAATTCAAGTTTGCCTGCTAATCGCCATATTGCAGTGCAGGGTACTGCAGAGGTATTAGCAAAGCCCGATATGGCTAAGATTTCTTTTGAAGTAATAAGCTTTAAAGACAAATCACTTGATGCAAAACGTGATGTTGATGACCGAGTAAATTTGTTACTTAAAGGTTTAAGCAAGTATGGTGTTAAGGAGACTGATGTTTCTGCTACAAGCCTGTTAACTCATAATGATGACGATATGTTTAATGTCGAGAGCGGTACAGCAATTAATGCAGGATATGTAGCAACAAGAACACTTAAAGTAACATTAAGAAATATTGAAAAAGTGAATGATTTTATCGATTTTGCACTAAGTGTAAAAATTAATGAACTGACGAATATTGAGCTTATGTCTTCAAAAGCCTCGCAGTTAGAAGCTGAAGCAACACAAGGCGCAATAGATAACGCTATAGTTAAAGGGGGTAAGCTTGCCAAAGCATTTGGCGCAGAGATTGGAAAAATTTACAGTATTAATTCAAATTCTAACCGTTCAAGTTATGGTTATGGCGTAGATGATTTTGATAGAATAGTTGTGACCGGCTCTAAAGTTACTAGAAATCCATTCGAGCAAGGCAGGTATTTACAAGAAACTATTACATTTAAATCATCAATAAACGTGGTGTTTGATTTAGAGGTAAATGATTAAGTTAAAATTTTCATTTCAAATACATTTTCATAATGTAAGCTGGCTTTAAGTTTTTGATTAATTTGAAGGTAGCCATATTATGAGCGATGAAAGCAACACGTTAAAAGCACAAACTGAGGCAAAAGTAGCAGCAGGGCGCAAAGGTAATCCTGATTTTATGAAAGGTGTTGATGAAACGATTGCACAAGCAAAAGCGTTTCAACAAGGTGCTAATGCACTTGATTTAAACCAAATTGCACCAAGTTTTGAGTTACCAAATCAACATGGTCAATCGGTGCAGTTAACTGAGTTACTTGCTAAAGGGCCTGTGGTTGTTACTTTTTATCGTGGTAGTTGGTGTCCGTACTGTAATTTACAACTGAAAGCACTGCAGTCACGTTTACCTGAAATTCATGCTTTAGGTGCGCAGCTGGTGGCTATTAGCCCGCAAGTACCCGATGGCTCAATGAGCGAAAGCGATATAAGTAACATGGATTTTTTAGTGCTGAGTGATCAAAATGCCGATGTAGCAGCAAGCTACGGCGTAGCATGGCAAGTGCCCACATTTTTACTCGAGCATATGCAAGTAGACCGAGGCCTAGATTTAGAGTCGGTTAACAATGGCAATAGTAGTGTTTTACCGATCCCTGCCACCTTTGTTTTAGATAAACAAGGTAAAGTGACTTGGCGTTATGTTGATGTTGATTATCGTACTCGTTCTGAGCCAGAAGATATAATTAACGCTTTGAAAAATTTAGTATAAAAAACTTAATTTTAAAAGTCAGACCCCTTGAAGAGCTTGCAATGCCTAAGCTCTTCAACGTTAATTTAAAGTTTCTAATGCTTCCCTCTTATAATCAGATGCAAGGTCGATTACAATACAGACATCTAAAAGGCGTATTGCCTTTATCTGCACGCTAAAAGAGTGGATTTTATATTTCATGGCAATCAAACTTGCAATTAATGGTTTTGGTCGTATTGGTCGAAATATTGTCCGCGCGTTATACGAGTCTGGTTTGAGCGACGATATAAAAATTGTTGCGATTAACGAACTTGCTGATCCTGAAGCTATTGCTCATTTATTAAAATACGACACATCCCACGGTCGTTTTTCTTTTCCTGTAAAACTTGGTGAAGACACCATTAGTGTTGCAGGCGATACCATTGCACTTTTTTGTGAAGAAAACCCAATTGAATTACCTTGGCAAACGCTCGATGTAGACGTTGTACTTGAATGTACGGGTGTTTACCACTCGCGTGAACATGCGCAGTTACATATTACCGCAGGCGCTAAAAAGGTGTTGTTTTCGCATCCGGCCGATAACGATGTTGATGCTACGATTGTGTATGGCATTAACGACGATGAGCTTAAAAGCGAGCACACAATTGTTTCTAACGGATCGTGTACAACTAACTGTGTTGTGCCGGTTATTAAAGTATTAGATGATGCATTTGGTATTGAGTCGGGCGCTATTACAACGATTCATGCGTCGATGAACGATCAACAAGTGATTGATGGTTATCATCATGATTTACGCCGTACTCGCGCTGCAAGCCAATCAATTATTCCAGTTGATACAAAGCTCGCTCGTGGTATAGACCGTATTTTACCTAAATTTAAAGGCCGTTTTGAAGCCATCGCCGTACGTGTACCTACTATAAATGTCACGGCAATGGATTTAAGTGTAACGGTTAATACCGATGTAGATTTAAATGCAGTAAATAATGCACTTAAAGCACAAGCAAAAGACCGCTTAGAAGGTATTTTAAGTTATACCGAAGAGCCGCTTGTATCGGTTGATTTTAATCACGACCCACATTCTTGTATTATTGATGGCACACAAACACGTGTTAGTCACAAACGACTGATAAAGTTATTAGTATGGTGTGATAACGAATGGGGTTTTGCTAATCGTATGCTCGACACAGCGCGTGCTATGATGGCAGTGAATAAGTAATTTATTAATATAATAATTTTAAACGTATTTTTCAGGTTCAGTATCGTTAACTAAGGAGATGTTCATGTCGGTCATAAAAATGGCAGATTTAGATTTAAACGGCAAACGCGTATTAATTCGTGAAGATTTAAATGTACCAGTTAAAGCAGGTAAAGTGACGTCAGATGCGCGTATTCGTGCAGCACTACCTACTATTAAACTAGCTCTTGAGAAAGGCGCTAAAGTAATGGTTATGTCACACCTTGGCCGTCCTACGGAAGGGGAATACGATGAAGCGTTTTCGCTTGCACCTGTAGCTGATTACTTAAACGATGCCCTAGAGCAAACTGTACGTTTAGAAAAAGATTACCTAAACGGTGTTGATATTGCTGATAACGAAGTGGTTGTTTTTGAAAATGTGCGCTTTAACAAAGGCGAGAAGAAAAACGACGAAGCGCTATCTAAGCAACTAGCAGCACTGTGTGATGTATATGTAATGGATGCATTTGGTACGGCTCACCGTGCACAAGCGTCTACCCATGGCGTTGGTTTATTTGCTGATGTGGCATGTGCAGGTCCATTGTTATCGGCTGAGCTTGAAGCGTTAGGAAAAGCACTTGATAATCCAGCGCGTCCATTAGTAGCGATTGTTGGTGGTTCTAAAGTATCTACTAAGCTTACCGTTTTAGATTCACTTTCTAAAATTGTTGACCAATTAGTTACCGGCGGCGGTATTGCAAATACCTTTATTGCTGCATCAGGTAGCCCAGTTGGTAAATCGCTTTACGAACCTGATTTAATGGATGAAGCGAACCGTTTATGTGCAGCAGCGATTGCTAATAATGGTGAAATTCCGGTACCGACTGACGTAGTGGTTGGTAATGAGTTTTCTGAATCTGCTGTAGCTACACTTAAAGATGTAAGCGAAGTAACAAGCAATGATATGATTTTTGATATTGGCCCTGATACAGCGAGCAAGCTTGCAAAAATTATTGCAAATGCAGGCACTGTTGTATGGAATGGTCCAGTTGGCGTGTTCGAGTTTGACCAGTTTGGTAATGGTACTCGTGCTATTGCACAAGCAATTGCTAACTCAAATGCGTTTTCAATTGCGGGTGGTGGTGATACCTTAGCCGCAATCGATAAATACGGCATTGCCGATAAAGTATCTTATATTTCTACTGGTGGTGGTGCGTTCTTAGAGTTTTTAGAAGGCAAAAAACTTCCAGCAGTTGAAATGCTAGAGTCGCGCGCTAAGTAATTTTAGTGGCGTAAGGTGAAGGGGGTAATAGCCCTCACCGACAATTAATTACTAAATACCTCTCACCCTAATTTAGTCGTTAATTTAGACGGAATATTACTGCAAAGCAGTGGTTTTTCGTGGCGTTGTTATAACGCCAAACTAACACATCCGTTCAAACTAGATGGTAGGGAACTACTGTCGATAAATTGGAGAATACCCAATGGCTTTAATCAGTATGCGACAACTTTTAGATCATGCAGCAGAGCATGGTTACGGCGTACCTGCTTTTAACGTTAACAATCAAGAGCAAATGCGCGCAATAATGGAAGCGGCTGACAAAACAAACAGTCCAGTAATCGTTCAGGGATCAGCTGGCGCACGTGCTTATGCTGGTGCTCCATTTATTCGTCATATGATTTTAGCAGCCGTTGAAGAATGGCCACATATCCCAGTTGTAATGCACCAAGATCACGGCACGTCGCCAGGTGTATGTCAGCGTTCAATTCAGCTTGGTTTTTCATCAGTAATGATGGATGGCTCGTTAATGAGCGACGGCAAAACTCCTTCAAGCTACGAATACAATGTAGAAGTAACGCGCGAAACAGTTGCTATGGCACATGCCTGTGGCGTATCGGTTGAAGGCGAGCTAGGTGTACTTGGTTCACTTGAAACAGGTGAAGCTGGCGAAGAAGATGGCGTTGGCGCAGAAGGGTTATTAACAACTGATCAAATGCTAACAGACCCTGAAGAAGCGGCTGATTTTGTAAATAAAACACACGTTGATGCACTTGCAATTGCTTGCGGTACTTCACACGGTGCTTATAAATTTACTCGCCCACCAACAGATGACATTTTAGCGATTGATCGCATTAAAGCGATTCATGCTCGTATTCCTAACACGCACTTAGTGATGCATGGCTCATCTTCAGTTCCTCAAGAATGGTTAGAAATTATTAATCAGTACGGTGGCGAAATTCCAGAAACTTATGGTGTGCCAGTTGAGCAGATTGTTGAAGGCATTAAGTTTGGTGTTCGCAAGGTAAATATTGATACTGATTTACGTTTAGCATCTACCGGTGCAATTCGCCGTCATATGGCGCTTAACCCATCTAACTTTGATCCACGTAAATACCTAGCTGAAGCTACAAAAGCAATGACAGAGATTTGCGTTGCACGCTATAACTCGTTTGGTACTTCTGGCCAAGCTAGTAAAATTAAGCCAATTTCACTTGATGAAATGCACCTTAAATACTTAAGCGGCGAACTAGACCCTAAAATTAGATAATAGATCAATTTATAATTGATCATTATTAGGGCCTGTTTATCTTTCGAGGTTGAATTTGCAGCAGTATGTTTGGTATTTAGGCAAGGCAGAGCCTATGCAGTGTGGTTATTCCCCATAAATAGGCGATAACGTGGAATAAATGCCAAACATGCGCTGCCCGAAGGGCTCTGCCTAGGGGCAATTTACTCTTTGTTGCCTACATGGATGTAGGTAAGGGGCGTGAGCAGGACGCGGAAGCTTTGCTCGGTTTTTACTTAGCCCGCTAGGTTACAAACCTCACGCCGCGATTAAATCGCCCCTAGATTGAACAAATTTTAATCCTGAAAGGTCAACAGGCCCTAAGCCAGTAACTTTGTTGCTGGCTTTTTTAATGTCAGCCCTTTTTATATTACAGATTACGGTTTTTTGATCAGATCACTGCATTACCAACGCGGAATTTTGGGATCACGCATTTACTAACGCAGCCTTTTTCGGATCATTACTTTACTAAGCCGAATACACTTTAATGCTATATATGGGTTCTGAGATAATTTGATCGTTATTTATTTGTACAAACAATCAACAACTTATGGCTTTGACTAGGTACAACTCTGATCTGAGGGTTGATCGGCTTGGTAAAAATCTGATCCTTTATTTGGAGCTTAGTAAAATTTAGATCTATTTTTGAACGTATTGTTTGTTACACAGGCGGGTTTGTTGATTTTAAAATGGCTTTAAAGCTACTTTTAAACGATCGATCTGTAAAAATGTCTTGGTTAGTAAAACAATGATCCCAGCTAGTTTAATATTGTTTAGTGGTTTAAATAGCGATACAAAAAAGATAATTTTAAAAAGTTAGCTATTACATAAATTTATCGTAAATCTCTTTTTATTACGTTAAATATTAAAAAGGTTTTAAAAATATGACGTTAATGAGGTTTTTTGTCACTAATTTGTGTTTTTTTTACCACCATTTTAATTTACACGTTACACTTTCATAAAAATGTCATACTTAGTCATAATAATGAAAACTAATTCGATAGCGTAAGAGATAAATTGGAATGTCACGTAAAGTACTAGTCGTAGATGACGAAGCTCCTATCAGGGAGATGTTGGTTTTTGTTTTAGAGCAAAATGGATTTCAAGCAATTGAAGCAGAAGATTACGACTCTGCTATTGCAGCTATGGTTGAACCTTACCCAGATATGGTTTTACTTGATTGGATGTTACCAGGTGGAAGCGGTATTCAAATTGCTAAAAAGTTTAAGCAAAACGAACACACCCGCCAAATCCCAATTATTATGCTTACAGCTCGCGGCGAAGAAGAAGACAAAGTACGCGGCCTTGAAGTAGGTGCAGATGATTACGTCACCAAGCCGTTTTCTCCTAAAGAGCTTATGGCACGTATTAAAGCGGTTATTCGCCGTGTATCGCCAACCTCATTAGAAGAAGCTATTGAAGTACATGGCCTGCGTTTAGACCCTATTTCTCATCGTGTTACCTCAGAAGGTAACGAGCTTGATATGGGGCCAACCGAATTTAGATTACTGCACTTTTTTATGACTCACCCAGAGCGTGTATATAGCCGTGAACAACTGCTTGATCATGTGTGGGGAACTAACGTTTACGTAGAAGATCGCACTGTTGATGTTCACATTCGTCGCCTGCGTAAAGCAATTGGCCCACTTGGACATGACCGTTTGGTGCAAACAGTACGTGGCGCTGGGTATCGTTTTTCAAGTAAGCTGTGATCAGCTTAAAGCTTAGCTAATGTGTAAAATACGCATGTATTACTACTCTAAGGTAAAGTGAGTGTATGTATCGAGTTGTTAATAAGCAGGCGTTAGTAAAGCGCCTGTTTATCTATTTTTTACCCTTACTATTAATTGGTGTGCTGGTTGGCGCGCCATTTTTGCTTTTATTTTTAGGATCTTTTTCCCTCCTTATTTGGCACTACCATCAACTTTATCGTTTGAGCGATTGGCTACTTAATCAACGCAGCTTTAATCCACCAGAGGGTGAGGGTGCATGGGAGCAAGTGTTTGAAGGTATTTACCATCTCCAGCACCGTAATCGTAAAAAACGTAATGAGCTTGCAGATTTAATTCGTCGCTTTCGCGATGGGGCTGAAGCGGTACCTGATGCGGTAGTGGTATTACAAAACGATTTAAGTATTGTGTGGTGTAATCAATTAGCCCTTAAAGTGCTTGGTTTGCAGTGGCCTACCGATCATGGTCAGCGCCTTGATAATTTAATTCGCGAACCTAAGTTTGCTAAATACATGCACAAAGGCGAATTTGACGACGCGCTTGAGCTGGATAACGGTCATAGTATTGAGCAGGTGCTTGAGTTTAGGGTAATGCCATATGCAAGTACGCAACTTATGGTTGTGGTACGTGATGTAACGCGCTTAAAACAGCTTGAACAGATGCGTAAAGACTTTGTAGCCAATGTGTCGCATGAACTACGTACACCGCTTACAGTGGTTACAGGGTATCTTGAGATGATGGATGGCGACATGATGCCGCCGCCAGCAATGTGGAACAAAGCGCAAAATACCATGCTTGAACAATGTAAGCGCATGGATAGCTTAGTCAGCCAATTATTATCGCTTTCGCGTATTGAAGGTGCACGGCGCCAAGACAACGATAAAGCTATAAATGTACCGCAATTACTTGGTTATATTCACACTGAAGCAAACTCAATTAATCAAGACAAAGGCCACGAACTTATTTTTGATATTGATAAAACCCTTGATATTAAAGGCTCTGAGGATGAACTGCGTAGTGCGTTTTCTAATTTAGTATTCAACGCGATTCATTACACAAAACCAGGCGGTAAAGTAGAAGTTTGCTGGCAGCGCAAAAACAATAAAGCGTGTTTTAGTGTTACCGATAATGGTGATGGTATTGCGCCTGAGCATATTAACCGATTAACTGAGCGTTTTTATCGTGTTGATAAAGCTCGCAGTAGAACAACAGGTGGCTCAGGCTTAGGGCTCGCTATAACAAAACATGTGTTAACTCGCCATGATAGTAAATTAAATATTCGCAGTGAAGTTAACAAAGGATCGTGTTTTTCTTTTGAATTTTCAATAGATAAGATAGTTTCGCTGACTAAATAATTAAGCTAATAGGTCAAGTCATAAAAGTGTCATTTAAGAGTAATGTAACTGTCATGTACTCACTTTAGAGTGGGCAGCAGTTAGAAAATGGAACGAACAAACCGGAGAACTCTACATGAAATTTAAAAACTTAGTTGCCGCAATGGGTGTGGCTGTTACAACTTTCGTATCTGCACAAGCAGTTGCTCTAGACCAAAATATTCCTGAGTATCAAAAAATTAGTGGTGTTTCAGGCAACTTTTCATCAGTAGGTTCTGACACTTTAGCCAACATGATGACGTTTTGGGCTGAAGAGTACAAACGTATTTACCCAAATGTAAATATTCAGATTCAAGCAGCAGGTTCTTCTACTGCTCCACCGGCACTTACCGAAGGTACAGCTAACCTAGGTCCAATGAGCCGTAAAATGAAATCTAAAGAAATCGAAGCGTTCGAAAAACGTTACGGTTACAAGCCAACAGAAGTTCGCGTAGCTATTGATGCACTTGCTGTATTTGTACATAAAGATAACCCAATTGAAGGTCTTCGTATTGACCAAGTAGATGCTATCTTTTCATCTACTCGTAAATGTGGCGCACCAGAACAAGTTAACCGTTGGAGCGATGTTGGTCTAACAGGTGATTGGGCAGCTAAAGATGTGCAACTTTACGGACGCAACTCAGTATCAGGTACGTATGGTTACTTTAAAAAGAAAGCACTTTGTAAAGGTGATTTCCGTAATAACGTAAATGAGCAACCGGGTTCTGCATCAGTAGTACAGTCAATTTCATCTTCATTAAATGCAATTGGTTACTCAGGTATAGGTTATAAAACATCGGGCGTACGTACAGTACCGCTAGCTAAAAAAGGCGATAACTTTGTTGATGCAACACTTGATAACGTTGCACAAGGTAAATATCCATTATCTCGCTTTTTATACCTTTATGTGAATAAGCACCCAAACAAGCCGTTGTCTCCAATGGAAGCGCAATTCTTAAAAATGGTACTTTCAAAAGATGGTCAGCAAATTGTAGAAAAAGATGGTTATGTACCACTTTCTGCAAAGCTAGTAGAAACAGAACTTAAGAAGCTTGGTTTAAATTAATAAACTATAAGCAATAAAAAACCGCTCATTGAGCGGTTTTTTTGTGCCTAAAACTAAAAACTTTAAGGAATTAAATATTACCTAATTTTTCGGCTTGTGCTTTACATTGATTATAGCTCTCAACACATTTGCCAGAGCATACTTGTTGCTTTAAGCCCTCAGCAGTTGTTTGCTGTTCACAACTACTTTCACACTGGTAGTTTTGTTGAGCACACTGATTCATTTCAGGGTTTTCAACTTGGTTTTGACAACCTGCCAATAGTGCAAAAGTAAGGGCGACTACGCTTGTTTTTATTAAAGTGTGCATGCTTCTTATCCTTAAAATGGAGTCGCAATAATATTAAATTTCGACTTGGATATTGTCGATCAATCTAACACCACCAAAATAGGCTGCGGCTAAAATAACAAATTGAGTATCTTCGATTGTAGCAGTTTTTAATGTATCTCGTTGAGCAATCTCAAAATAGTCTGGTTTTAGGCCTGCTTGCTCTAAACTTTGTTTAGCTAAGCTTTCAAGTTTTACAAAGTCTTTCTCGCCACTTTTAAGTTGCTCAGCGCACGTATTAAGGGCTTTAAATAATACGGTTGCAGTCGCTTTTTGATCATCAGATAAGTAACCATTACGTGAGCTCATAGCAAGGCCAGAAACTTCTCGCATTGTAGGTACACCAATGACTTCAACCGGAATTGATAAGTCGCGTGCCATAGTTTTGATTACTTGTAGTTGCTGAAAATCTTTTTCACCAAAGCAGGCGTAATCTGGTTGCACTAAGTTAAATAACTTAGTTACGATTGTTGCAACACCTCTAAAGTGACCTGGACGTGAGCCACCGCAATAGCCTAATGAAATGTCAGGTACATCTACAAAGCTTTGTGCACCCAGTCCGTTAGGGTAGATTGTTTCTACACTTGGGGTAAATACAATATCAGTGCCTAGTTCAGCAAGGCCTTGTTTGTCTTCGTTTAGCGTACGAGGATAGTTATCTAAATCTTCGTTAGCACCAAATTGCATTGGGTTTACAAAAATACTTACAACGACTTTGTCGGCCAAGTTTTTTGCTTTTTCTACTAGCGAAAAATGCCCACGGTGCAAGTTGCCCATTGTTGGCACAAGCGCCACGCTAAGACCTGCTTGGCGCCATGCTTTAATTTGACTACGTAACGATCTGATTTCAGTTATTGATTGCATTATTTAAACTCATGTTCAGCGCTTGGAAATGCGCCACTTTTAACATCTGTACAATACTTTTGAACGGCTGCAGGCATATTGCCTGTTTCGAGCAAAAAGTTTTTAGAAAATTTAGGAATGTAACCTGCCGAAATACCAACCAGGTCATGCATTACCAGTATTTGGCCGTCAGTTAAGCTGCCTGCACCAATACCAATAGTTGGGATACTTAAAGCGTCTGTAATGCGTTTTGCCAGGGCACTTGGAATACACTCAAGTACTAATAATTGCGCGCCAGCGGCTTCAAGTGCTTTCGCATCATCAATCATTTTTTGTGCTTTATCTTCTTCGCGACCTTGTATTTTAAAGCCACCAAATACATGAACTGACTGTGGTGTAAGGCCTAAATGCCCGCAAACTGGGATACCTTGTTGAGTGAGTGCTTTAATGCTCTCGTAAAGCCACTCTCCGCCTTCAAGTTTAATCATGTTTGCGCCAGCGCGCATAAGCTCAGCTGCATTTTTACAGGTATCACTAACGCTTGAGTAGGTCATAAAAGGTAAGTCAGCAATTACAAATAATTCGCGGCTACCAGCGCGTACACAGCGGGTATGATATGCAATATCTTGATTTGTTACGCCAAGGGTGTCATCGCCGCCTTGTAGTACCATGCCCAATGAGTCGCCCACTAAAATAACTTCAACGCCGTTATCATGAAATAACTTTGCAAAACTAGCGTCGTAGGCTGTTAATGCAGTAATTTTGTTATTTTCTGCTTTCATTTTATTTAAAGTAGAAACGGTTATTTTAGACATAATATCCTCGCAGGCAAAAGCCTAGGTTAATTACAGAGGTAATTGTTGTAAGTCGTTGAGCGGTAAGTTATTTGCAATGGTTTTTAATGCAATGCCGCTAGGTAAAATAAGTTCAGGTGCAAGCTCTAATAGTGGGTAAACCACAAACTCGCGATCACTCAAACCATAATGAGGCACGGTTAAGCGCGCCGTATTTATAATTTGATCATCAAATAATAGGGTATCGATATCAAGTGTGCGTGGACCCCAACGCTCAGCTTTTCTTACTCGACCATGCTCAAGCTCAATACTTTGTGTTAAATCAAGTAATTGCTCTGGAGCAAGGGTCGTTTTAATACAGGCTACGGCATTGATATAGTCTGGTTGATCTTGTGGGCCCATAGGCTTACTTGCATAGTAATGCGATACGTTTAAAAATTCACAATTAGGCAGCTTTTTAAGCGCAATTATCGCGTTATCAAGCTGCTCTGTTGGTGAGTTTAGGTTGGCACCTAAACCCAAATAAACACAATGCATGTTATTACTCAGTTGGCTTTTTAGTAGGGCGACGGCGCTTTCGCGGCTTAGGACCACCTTGATGACCTAAGCTTTTAACCATCTCTTTTTGGCCGTTTATATCTTTACTTAAGTATTGTGTCCACCACTGAGCAAGCTCTGTATGCTGAGTTTCGCCTGCATCTACGCGTAATAATAAAAAGTCGTAAGCGGCTTTAAAGCGAGGCTGTTGCGTTAGCCTGTATGCACGTTGGCCAGCACGTTTATCTAAGCGGTGCTGAATATGCCAAATATCGCGAGCACCTAAAGTAAAGCGCTTAGGAACAGCTATATGCTGTGAATTATCGCTTAGTACTTTATTCATTGCTTGTGCGAAAGCATCGTATTCAGATAGTTGCTCATGGCTTTGAATTTTTTTAGTGCGCTCAAGCAGTGGGAACCAAAGTAGGGCAGCAAAAATAAACGCCGGTGTTACTTTTTTATCGGCATTAATACGCTTGTCGGTATTTTGAAACATTTGCTGAATAAGCGTGTGCTCTAAGCCACTTGGGTTTTTATCTAAAATTTTATCAAGTTCAGGAAAAAGTGAGCGGAATAAGCCGTATTTACGCAGCATTAAAAAGTTAGCTTCGGCCTTGCCGTTTAAAAACAGTTTAAGAATTTCTTCAAATAAACGTGCTGGCGGAATGTTATCAAGCAAGCTTGCAAGCTCGCTAATTGGCTTTTCACTTTTAGGCGCAATGCTCATATCAAGCTTAGTGGCAAAACGTACTGCACGTAACATACGAACAGGGTCTTCGCGGTAACGCGTTTCAGGGTCGCCAATAAGCTCGATTTGTTTAGCTTTAATTGCCGCTAAGCCGTTGGCGTAATCGTGAATACTAAAATCTTTAATTGAGTAATAAAGTGCGTTGATTGAAAAGTCGCGGCGCTCCGCATCTTCTTCAATACTGCCAAATACGTTATCACGTAGTAGTTGGCCCTCATTGCTTGATTGGCTTATTTGATTTTTGTCTTCTTGCGCTTCGTGGTGGCCACGCATTGTTGCCACTTCGATAATTTCACGGCCAAATACAATGTGTGCTAGACGAAAGCGACGACCTATCAGGCGACAGTTTCTAAATAGTTTTTTTACCTGATCTGGAGTTGCATTAGTAACTACGTCAAAATCTTTTGGCTGTTGGCCTAACAATATATCGCGAATACAACCACCAACAAGGTAGGCATCGTAGCCACCGTCTTTTAAGCGGTATAATACTTTGATTGCATTTGGGCTAAATTGTTTGCGAGAAATACCATGCTCACCACGAGTGACAACAATAGGTTCACTGCTTACAGAAGCGCTTTCGGCACTGGTATTCGGGCCGATTATTTGTCGGCAAAATTGAAAAAGCTTGGAAATAATAGTCTGTCTCCTAGAAGGTGTGATTGACTCTGCATCGCAATCAAAAGTTACAGCAAATAGGGCGGTTATAACCCAGTACAAGCTGTTTGACGTAATTAGCATATATTTAGGCGGCTATCATATACCAGCAGGGTTTAAAAATTAAGTTGATGTGTTGAAATTAAGCCGTTTTTAGCTATTTTATTTACTTAAATGTGTAAATTGGACTTTCTGGCTATGTGGATGTTGAGAAATTTGTATTTCGGATACTTGGGGGACCTGTTTTAAGCTAAAGTTTTTAATTCCCCAATCGATTAATTGTTCTATATTTAAGTCGCTTAAATCAGCTATAACAGGTAGCCCTAAAAATTCAAAAGCGCTAATTAAAGCAGGCTTTGGATTTTGCTTACAAATGGCGGGGGCATAATTTTGTTTAGATAGTTTAAAACCGGGTTTGGCAACCGCTAAAGGTAAATGAGCAAATTCAGGTACAGGGCTGTCGAGTTGTTTAAACAAACTAATTTGCCGAGCTGTTGGCTCAATTAAATCTGCGCCTCTTACGATTCGATTTATCCTTTGATCGATATCATCGACGACCACAACAAGTTGATATGCAAATAAACCGTCACTGCGTTTAATTAAGTAATCTTCGTGGGATAATGCACTATTTACCGATATATCACCTTGAATTAAATCACTAAATTGAGTCGTTGGATGTTGCTGAACTAAACGAAGCGCGCCGGATTGAGTATGATGATTAAGTGCTTTGCAATGCCCCTGATAAATACCGCCAATGGCTTTTATCTGCTTGCGAGTACAGGTGCAACCATAAACAAGGTTTTGCTCTAAAAGTGAGTGGGTAATATCTTGATATAAAGACAGGCGCTGTGTTTGGTATACAACAGGTTCATCCCAATAAAGGGCGTAGGCTTGTAAGGTATTTAGAATATCGGAGTCGGCGTTTTTAACCACGCGCGTAGTGTCAATGTCTTCAATACGAACTAACCATTTTCCTTGATTAGCTTTTGCATCTAAATAGCTACCCACAGCCGCTACAAGTGAGCCAAAATGTAATGGCCCAGAAGGAGACGGCGCAAAACGACCGCGATATTTACGCATAGGCGCAGTAACGGCTGTAGGAGACATAACTAACTAATAAGTTTTAATTAGCCGCGTCCAGATTGCTTTTCTTTGATTTCTGCAAGTGTTTTACAGTCTACGCATAAATCGGCAGTAGGACGTGCTTCTAAGCGACGTATGCCAATTTCGATGCCACAAGACTCACAAAAGCCAAAATCATCTTCTTTAATCAAATTAATTGTTTTTTCAATTTTTTTGATTAATTTACGTTCGCGGTCACGAGTACGAAGTTCTAAAGAGAATTCTTCTTCTTGTGCAGCGCGGTCAACTGGGTCAGGAAAGTTAGCAGCTTCGTCTTGCATGTGCGATTTAGTACGATCAACTTCGTTACGTAAATCGTTACGCCAAGTCTCTAAAATTGCTCTAAAATGAGCACGTTGTGCATCATTCATGTACTCTTCGCCTGGTTTTTCTTGGTATGGTTCTAAACCGGCTTGAGCCAATAAACCATGTTTCTTTTGGTCTGGCATAACTCTCTCCTAAATCCTTAATTTAATGCCTCAGCATTAGCCGGCGGTATAAATAACAGAATCTTATACCCTAGGCAAATTTATTTTTAATTAATCGAATTAGCTTCAACCATGCTTACTGAGTAAAAAAGTGTATTAATAGTTTATTTACACTTTTAATTAATTCACATATTCGCTTTCTAAAACTTGCCTTGTTATATGGGCAAAAGCTTTAAAAACAAGTTAATTTTAATAATTCACTTTTTACCACTTTCTATAATTGGAGTACTTTGTAAATTACGCTTAGTTCAATCCGTTGGTTTATTACACTATTCTATAAATACTATTCTTTTATGAAGTAAGACTCCATTAGCTGAAATTTTGGCTTTGTATGCTAATACTTCAACACCGGCTATTATTGCTTGGTTTAATAACGTGGCGTATTTTTTATCAATATGCGCAGCTGCACTTACGGTATTTATTCCCTCATGCAAAACAGCGAACAGTAATACTGCTCGGTGGCCTTGTTCGATCATTTCTATTAGTTCGCGAATATGTTTTTGTCCACGCAGTGTTTGCGCATCAGGAAAGTAGCCTTGCCCGCTTTGTGGTGCATTTTCGCTTAATAATGTGACTGACTTAACTTCTACATAGCAATCGGGCTTATTTTCGTCTGTGAGTAAAAAGTCGATACGACTGTTTTCGCTGCCGTACTTCACTTCGCTTTGCAATTGACTGTAGTCGAGTAGTTCGCTTATCACATTATTGTTTATTGCTTCTTCTACTACTTTATTAGCCACCGCTGTATTTACACAAATAAGCTGCGATAAGTTATTTTGCGTAAGTTCTAATGAATGCGGGTATTTTCGTTTTGCGTTATCGCTTGTTGAATAAAAAGCAGTAAAGCCTGGCTCAGCGCATCCCGTCATTTTACCTGTATTTGCACAGTGGGCGGTAAATTCGCTGCCATCACTTAATTGTAAATCAGCTAAAAAGCGTTTGTAGCGCTTTAATAATATGGCTGGTTGCAGCGCTGGCGTGTACTTCATAATAACTTCCAAAGCGTAAACACTGCTCAGCAGTGTGATTTATGTTATTTATCTCAAGCTGTTGGGAACTTAAGCGCTCTATAGTAAACTCGGTGGCACATTTAAGTGCAAGGGAATTCTAACATGAGTGAAAAATTTGTTGTTCAACTAAGCGAACAAGCAGCAGCGAGTCATTGGGGCGATAATGCGTCATTGTCTTTTAACGAGCGCGGTGCAACTGTTCATTTATCTGAGCAAGACACATTAAAAAATGTTCAAAAAGCAGGCCGTACTATTGCAAGCCAAGGCGTTAAAAATGTTGAATTAGCAGGTGATACTTGGTGTACAGAAAGCCAGTGGGCTTTTTACCAAGGCTTTGTAACACCAAAATCATTAAACGGTGTTGAGTTTGTTGATAACGCACAATCAGATATTAAAGAACTTGCTCACTTAAAAACGTCAGCAATTTGGGCACGTGAAATGGTTAACGGTACTGCCGATGACATATACCCAGAAAGCCTAGCTGAAAAAGCAGCTGAGTTTATTCAATCATTAGCGCCTGAACATGTAAGTTACCAAATTATTAAAGGTGATGCGTTACTAGAACAACAGTGGATTGGTATTCATGCAGTTGGTCGCGGTAGTGTTCGCCCACCAGTATTGCTTGAGCTTGATTACAACCCAACAGGCGACGAAAATGCACCAGTAAGTGCTGCGCTTGTAGGTAAAGGTATTACGTTTGACTCAGGTGGTTACTCAATTAAATCAAGCGAAGGTATGCTTGGTATGAAGTGCGACATGGGCGGCGCTGCAACAGTAACAGCAGGTTTAGCATTGGCTATTAACCGTGGTATTGAAAAACGTATTAAGCTGTTTTTATGTTGTGCTGAGAACTTAATTTCGGGTCATGCATACAAATTAGGTGACATTCTTACTTACAAAAATGGCACAACAGTTGAAATTGTAAACACGGATGCTGAAGGTCGCTTAGTACTTGCTGATGGCTTAATGGCAGCAGGAGAGACTGGCGCTCCACTTATCATTGATGCAGCAACACTAACTGGAGCAGCGCTTGTTGCTGTTGGCCAAGAGTACAATGCATTATTTGCACTTGATAAAGAACTTGCACGTGAAGTTGAAAGTTTTGCATCTCAAGAAATGGAAGCTGCTTGGCCACTTCCTCTTGAAAAATGGCATCAACAAAACTGCCCATCTCCTTATGCTGATACGGCAAATAGCCGTGCACAAAAGGGTGGCGGTTACGGCGGTGCATCGAATGCTGCAGGCTTTTTATCACGCTTTGTGCCAAACGATGGCAAAGGTTGGGTGCACATAGATTTAGCTGCTGCTTTTAACATGGGCAGTACAAGCCAATGGGCAGCGGGCGCAACAACTCAAGGTATGCGTACGGTTGCTCGTACCCTACAAGAAAAAGCATAATATTTACTAAATTATGCTTTTTACACTAAAAATAGGTACCTTTGGGTGCCTATTTTTTAATTTACAGGCAAGCAATTTTATTTCATTTGCGGTAAAATCCGTCGCCAATACCTGTTTGAGTTTAATTTTTGCTTAACTCTAAGCTGCGCTCAAATCTTATATCCACCACTGGGGTTTCTAATTATGTCAGATAAGTGCTACATCACAGCTCAACAGCTGCTTGAAGATTCGTTCCGCGTAGCGGCACAAGTATACCAAGATGGCTTTCGTCCTGATTTTATTATTGGTATTTGGCGAGGTGGTGCACCGATCGGTATTGCTGTTCAAGAATATTACGATTATAAAGGCATTGAGACTGACCACATTGCAGTACGTACATCGTCTTATTACGGTATTGGTAAACAATCTAAAGAAATTAAAGTCCACGGTTTGCATTACATTGTTGAGAACGCAAATGCAGGCGACTCATTATTAATTGTTGATGATGTATTTGACTCTGGTCGTAGTATTGTTGCATTAAAAGAAAAGCTTTCAGAGCTTATGCGCTTAAACTTGCCACGTGATATTCGTATTGCATGTCCGTACTACAAGCCAAAAAACTCAAAAGTAGACACTGTTCCAGATTATTATATTCATGAGTCTGAAGAGTGGTTAGTGTTCCCGCATGAACTATCGGGTTTAACACCGGATGAAATTATTGCAGGTAAATCTGATCTTGTGAAAATTCATGACATTTTGCTAGAGAAGTAATCAGTAATTTGTGTAAATAAAAAAAGGCCGTTAAGGCCTTTTTTTATGGGTAAATTTTAAATAACTTAAAGTTGAGCAAAGCTATCTACGTATTCACTTAGCTTTGGTATATCGACTGCTTGTAAGCCATCGTTACTTCTAAGTACCAAGCCTTTTTCGACAAGTTCTGTAACAACACGTCTGTAAGCTCGCTCAGTGGTAGCAAAGCGTTCGGCTTCAGCATTTACAGTTGGATAGGCTCTAAGTAGCGTAGGGTTGTTGTTCTCGGCTCTTAGTAAGCAATCTTTGGCTATGTTGTAGCTCAATGGTAGTAGTAGCTTATCTAAATTGATTTTTTGGTTTTCCTGAAATTTAGCCGCAATAGTTTGTGCGGTGTATAAACTCAGTTCTGGTTTTTCAAGCAGCAGAGCACGCCAATGTCTTAATTCAATAAGATTATAAGTTACATCGCTAAAGCACGTTACCGTATAAATACACGGATTATTATTTAGCGCTTCTATTTCACCAATAAGGGTGTTGTTACAATCCAATTGTCCTAACAGCAGGCGTCGTCCATTACCTACGTCGTAACTAAACGACACAGTGCCACTGCGTACAAGCACAAGCTTGCTTAAAGGCTGATCTTGATGGATCAGAACTTCTTTTTTTGATTGTTGATAGCTACTACCGGCAAAGGTTAAAAGCTGATCAACAAGGTAACTAGAAAAATGGTATTGAAACATCAATGTGCTCTTCGGACATTTGTCCTATTTATTACATCTTAATGACGTTAGCATTAAGACACTAAGAATTTACGCTAACTTGCTACTAATATTATTAGCTTTGCTAATAGTATTATTTTACCTTCATTTCCCGTGTAATGATTTAAGAATTTGCTGGTATTTTCCGGCAAACTTTTTCAGGTTTTTAAGCAAGTTAGCTTTTTTATTTTGTTGTAACTTTGCAATACTTATAAGTGCCATAAGTTAGCAGTACATGTAATGCTAACCTAAAGGCTAGGAGAGAACAATTGAGTTGGGAATATTTAGGCTATATTGCATCAGCTTTATTGGTTGCATCGTTAACAATGACAGATGTAGTAAAACTGCGTTGGTACAACATGTTTGGTTGTATTGTATTTACTGCATACGGTTTTGCCATTGGCGCAGTACCTGTTATTTTTACCAACGGCTTATTGTCGCTTGTAAATTTATACCACATTATAAAAATATATCGCCAACCTAAAGTTGAAGACGCTAAAAGCTAAAATAAGTTATCTGCACAAATAAGTTAATGATTTCAATTAAAATCAAAATTTCAGTTTTTGTGCATTCCGGCTTGAAGTGAATACAGATAATCTCATATCACTCTACATAACTTTCCTTTGAACCTTGCTGTAAGCTCTTACTTAAAAGATGATTACATTAGGTTTTAATACGCCGAACGTTAGCTAAATTCTGTTCGCGGATAACAAATATATAAATAAGCGCTTCTAAAAATTCCATTAAAAAATCCGATAGCAGTAAACTGCTATCGGATTTTTTATCTGTTATACCAACCTGCTTATATGTGGGTCTATTTAATGCTTCAAAGCGCTTAAATATTTATGTAGGTTGTGGTATTTACGCTTTTTCTAAATCTTCAACGTCACCTAAGCCAGCAGTTAGTTCTTCAAGTAATTGCTTTATTTCCTCAGAAGCTAAAATAAAGTCAGCATCAAGTTTTAAAGCCATATCTTCTTTAGGAATATCTGCGTTCTCTTCTTTTAGAGTTTCAGAGTAGCTTAAACGCTTGATAGAGCCATCGTTTTGCAGCATAAACTTGAGGCGTTCTTGCCAATCAAGTGCCAGTTTAGTTACGCGTTTACCACTTTCTAAGTGCGATTTAACCTCATCACATGCCAGATCATGGCCTTTTAGTTTTACTTGTGCACCGCTGTCGTCAGCTTCTTCAAGCTCAGCGTCAGAGCCAATAGCAAAGCCTTCTGGTGTACTAAAGTTAGTTAACCAATCAGTTAAGAATACATCTAGGTCGTAGTTAGCAAACGCAGGTACAACTGGGAGCGTTCCTAACGATTTACGAAGTAGTGCCAGTAGCTCTTCAGCTTTATTAAAGCTGCCACTATTTACAACCACCCAGCCATTTTCTTGGTCAATAAAGGCAAATTGTAAGCTCGACTTTTTAAATGCCTGGGGTAGAAGAGTATGAAGAATGTTTTCTTTTAATTCGTCTTTTTCTTTCTTTTTAACCGGGCGGTTTTCTTCGGCTTCTATCTGATCAATTTTCTCAGCAACTAGTTCGTTGATAACAGAAGCTGGGAGTACTTTTTCTTCACGTTTTGCGCAAACTAAAATACTTTTTTGAGAAAAATGCGATAGTGTTTCGCCATGCTTTCCAAACGCTTTCGTCCAACCAAATGTTGCAAGCTCTTGACCAGTACATGGGCGAAATAAATCTTGCTCTAATGCTTTATCAAAATCTTCTTGGGTGTATGAAACGTCTTGCTTAAAGCGGTAACAAATAAGGTTACTAAACCACATAGGGGAATTGATCCATTTGAAAAATTTGTCCAATCATAGCAATAAAAACAGCATCTCGAAATGACTGATTTGTTACTAGGGCGTGTTGAATTTTATGGATTGAAATTTGTTCAATCCAAGGAAGATTAAATCGCGGCGCTAGGTTTGTAACCTAGTGGGCTCGGTAACTGCTCCTGCGTTATTCTACTGGCTTACATCCATGTAAGAATAAGTAAAAACTGAGCAAAGCTTCCGCGTCCTGCTCACGCCCCTTACCTACATCCATGTAGGCAACAAAGAGTTAATCGTCCCTAGATCGAGCTCAAAGGGCAGCGCATGTTTGGTATTTATGCTGCGTTATCGCCTATTTATGGGGAATAACCACACTACATAGGCTCTGCCCTGCCTAAAAACCAAACATATTTCTGCAAATTCAACCACCAAAGAACAATACGCCCTAATAATTTAATGCATATACTTTTTTATTCATATTTATCAAAAATAGGCATTGGCTTAGCCATGTTCTTTGGAAATTGAATATAGTAACGCAGACCTTTACCAGGTTCACTCGTTGCATCAATAGATCCACTAAGAGTTTGTTTAACTAAATTAAACATTATATGGGTACCTAATCCGCTTCCGCCCTCATCGCGTTTAGTCGTAAAGAATGGGTCAAACAATTTTTTCAATTGCTCACTGGTAACTCCGTTACCGTCATCTTTGTAATCAATCGTTAAGTTAGTGTCATCTGCGCTTATTTTGATATCCATCACACCGTTGCTTTTACCTTCAAAGCCATGAATGAGTGAATTCATAATTAAGTTAGTAAAAATTTGGCTGATGGCGCCTGCCGGTAAATTTAAAACTAAATCATCAGGGCATTCTAATTTTATTGTATGGGATGTCTTTTTTAGTTTTGGATGCAGTGAGCGTATTACTTCGTTAGTGTAATCTTTAAAGTTAATAGTTCTTACAGCTTCACTGGCCTGATCGACCGCTATTTGCTTAAAGCTAGCAATAAGCTCTGAGGCTCTATCTAAGTTAGTGGTTAACAAGCTTGTACTTTGTTTTGCTTCGTTAATAAATTCTTCTAGTGCTTTTGGTGAAAGTGTTTTTTCACTATAAGCACTTTCGAGTTTATTTAAGCGTTCTTGCAAAAACGATATTGCCGTTACACCTATACCAATAGGGGTGTTAATATCATGCGTAATACCCGCCACAAGCCCGCCTAGTGCGGCCATCTTCTCTGTGCCCAATAAACGTTCCTGTGCAAGGCTTAATTCCTCTATATAACGCTGAGATTCAGTTTGTTTTGTAATTAGCTCTTGCTCTGTGCTGCGGCGTAAGTCTATTTCTTCAGTGAGCACAATTTTTTGCTTCTCAAGTTCGTATTTTTGCTGTTGTAATTCCATCATTGCTTGGCTTAAGTTTGATGTTTTACGGGCTACGTCTTGCTCAAGTTGTATGTTGTGATGATCGAGCTTTTCGTTACTAATAATAAGTTCTTTTTGGGTGTGCTCAAGCTCTTTTCTGTACTGAACCACTTTATCTATTAGTTTGTTAAACGACTGCTCCATTACTTTTAGTTCGTTATGCTCCTCTGTTTCTATTTCTATGTGTTGTCCTTCTAGCTCATCTAATTCTAGGTTTTCTAGTTGCTCAGTAAGCTCAGCTAAGGGATCTGTAAGAAGCTTTCTAAATGCCATTAAAAATAAAATGATTAAAAAGGTAGTTTTAATCATCGCATTACCAATCAAAAAGTAGATTGATACCATAATTCGGCTTAAAACAACTTCTCGGCTAGAGAACAAGGTAACGTCGCCCACTTGGGTAGCACGGCCAGAAAATTCAAAAATAAGTGGAAAGGTGTAACCAAACAGACCGGATTTCGCGTCTTCTAAAATAGCTTCTTCTTGTACTAACTGTTGGTTATATAGCTTATGTATGTCGAGCGAGCGCCCTAACTGTGAAATAATTTCGCCGCTGTCGTCTCGAACAATAATCCCTTCAATCATGGGAATGGCGAGTAAACCTTCTGCTGTTGTAATTGTTTGCTTGGTATTAAGCTCCCAAATTGCACGTGTTAAGCTACGACTAAAGGTTTTTTGTAATGTACTTAATTCATCACGTATATAGTCTTTAGTATTGAGATATTCAGCAAGCACCTGTCCGCAAGTCACTACGAAGGTAAGCAAAAAATAAACGGATAAAACGCTTGTTAGCAGCTTCTTAGAAAGGCTTTTTTGTAACATGAGTGACTTGTTCATCCTTTGTTATTTTTGTAACGTTACTATTGTAATTTAAAAGTTAGTCAATAAACCTCTAAAAATAAATAAAAAAGTTAAAATTTAATAAGATAAATCTAATTAAGTAGGTATGTAGTATTAATGTAATTAAACTCAGCTATGAATTAGTAAATTTGTTAGACGTTAAGTTTTGTAAGTTTGATTAGAATTTAGTTTCGTTAATCATATTTAAATGAGTTAATTCTATATTTATCATTGCATTGAATTATTAATGCGCTAAGTACTTAGATGCGTGTTAAAGTGTCCTGAGTGCAAAGAAAGATGGTCTTTTAATAACTTTGATGGTTGTGTAGTAGTAAACATGATGAAATTTTCGATATTAGTCTGTGATGATTCTGCTGTTGCTCGTAAACAAGTCGTGCGGTGTTTAAATGAGTGTATAGACGCAGATATACAACAAGCTATAAATGGAGCAAACGCCCTCGATCTTTTAAGAGCACAAAACTTTGATTTACTGTGCCTAGACCTCACCATGCCAGAGGTTGATGGTATACAAGTACTTGAAACTATAAAAACAGAAAAAATAGAGTGCTTTGTGTTGGTTATTTCTGCTGATATACAGGAAAAAATGAAGCAACGAGTCGCCCAACTTGGCGCAATTGATTTTATTGATAAACCTATTAATAAATCAAGCTTGAATGAAATATTGCATAAATTTGGCATTCATTAGGTTTTTTCATGTTAAAAAAGGCTGTTTTATCTTTTAATTTAGGGTTGACAGCATAGCCTTTGTTAAGGCAGTCTTAACATATGAAAACAATTAATCGCGTACTGACCATTATTATTACAACCATCATTCTTACTGGATAGTGGCATAGGTCGGTGCAACAAATTTAAAGGCCTGTGTTCACTTAGAACACAGGCCTTTTTTCGTTTTATGGGATGAGGAACATAAACAATGCGAGTTTTAAAATTTGGTGGGTCTTCACTTGCCGATTATGCATGCTTACAACAGGTAGCTCAGTTAGTTAAAGCACAATTAAAAGATGAAATGTTATTGGTGCTTTCTGCTCCAGGTGGAATGACCGATTCGCTAGTTGCACTTGCAAGTGCTGCAGAGCAAGGCTTAGATTTTTCGAAGCAATGGCAAGCATTAGCGAGTCGTTGTGAAGGCTTAAAAGCTGACGTTGAAAAAAGTGGCGTAGTCGTTACAAGCTGGCCAGACCTAGGCGAGCTTAAAAATAAATTAGATGGCGTGTCGCTTATACAGTGTTGCCCTGATCAAGTTCGCGCATTTGTAATTAGCTTTGGAGAGCGCGTTAGCGTTTCTTTAATGCAGGCTTTATTGAGCTCACAAGATGCAAGGTACTTAGAAGCAACAAGCTGTATTGCTTCAACTGGTGGCTACATTGATGCAGAAGCTGATTTAGTGGCAAGTAAAGCTCGCTTTCAAGCTGTGCTTAAAGAAAACCCTGCAACTATTTATATTATGCCTGGTTTTACGGCGAGTAATGATAAAGGTGAGCTTACGACGCTTGGCCGTAATGGCTCAGATTACTCAGCAGCTATTGCTGCGGCATGTTTAGAAGCTGAGATTTGCCAAATTTGGACTGACGTTGATGGCGTATATAGCGCTGATCCTCGTTATATTAAAAAAGCCACTAAAGTAGATTTTTTATCTTATAAAGAAGCGATGGAGCTTTCTTACTTTGGTGCAAAAGTACTTCACCCAAAAACAATTTTACCGTGTGCTAAAGCAGGCGTGCCATGTGAAATTAAAAATACGCATAACCCAGACGCACAAGGCTCATTAATTGGTAACGATTATTCATCTGATGAGCCCGTAAAAGCGCTTTCTAGCTTACAAGACCTTGCAATGTTAACTGTTTCAGGCCCAGGCATGAAAGGTAAAGTAGGCATGGCATCTAAGGTATTTAACGCGCTTGCTCACGATAACGTATCAATTGTATTGATCACGCAATCATCATGTGAATTTAGTATTAGTTTTTGTGTGCACGAAACAGACCTAGCACTTGCACTCGATGCGCTACAAACTGCATTTGAGCTTGAATTACAAGCAGGGCTTATTGAGCCTGTTCAAGTACAGCGTAATTTAGCCATTGTTACTTTAGTGGGCGACAACATGCGCGCACACCGTGGCTTAGCGGCTAAGTTTTTTGCATCGCTTGCACAAGCGCAAGTAAATATTGTGGCAATTGCACAGGATTCTACAGAAAGTGCTATTTCTGCGGTAATTGATGGTGAGTTATGTAATGACGCTGTAAAAATATGCCATGAAAACTTTTTCACGCATGTGCCGTCAATTGATGTGTTTTTACTAGGTTGTGGCTTAGTAGGGCAAGAGCTTATTAATCAGCTTGAGCGCCAGCAAGCTTGGCTTGAAAAGCGTAATATTAAACTTAACTTGTATGGTGTTGCTAACTCTCGTCAATTACACCTTGATAACGAAGGCATCGCTTTTAGTGATTGGCAGCAAAAATTGGCCTCATCTGAGCAAGCATTTGATTTAAAATTAGTAGAGCAATTTGTTAAGCAAAACCACTTAGTGAATCCGGTATTAGTAGATTGTACATCTTCAGATGCACTTGCTGCGCAGTACGTAGACTTTTTAAATGCAGGTTTTCATGTGGTTGCAGCTAATAAAAAAGCGACAACAAGCTCATACACGTATTACCAAGATTTAATAGCTGCTACGCAAAAGAATAATCGTAAATTTTTATACGAAACTAACGTTGGTGCAGGTTTACCAGTAATCGATAACTTGCAGTCATTATTTGGTGCCGGTGATGAGTTACTAGAGTTTAGCGGTATTTTATCAGGCTCACTTTCGTATATGTTTGGCGCACTTCAAGATGGTTTATCACTTTCTGAGGCAACTATTAAAGCCAAAGAAAGCGGTTTTACTGAGCCAGATCCTCGTGATGATTTATCGGGTACTGATGTAGCACGTAAGTTACTGATCATTGCTCGCGAAGCCGGTATGAAGTTGGAGCTAAGCGATATTGAAGTTGAGTCAGTATTACCACAAGGTTTTGCACAAGGTGATAGCGTTGATGAGTTTATGGCAAAACTACCAAGCCTAGATGCTGATTTTAATGACCGCATTCAAAGTGCTGCGAGCGAAGGAAAGGTACTTCGTTATGTAGGTACAATTAAAGAAGGTCACTGTAAAGTAGGTATTGAGGCTGTTGATGAAAAACATGCGCTTAATGTAATTCGCGATGGCGAAAACGCGCTTGCTATTTTAAGCCAATACTACCAGCCACGTCCGTTTGTAATTCGTGGTTATGGTGCCGGCTCTGAAGTAACAGCAGCGGGTGTATTTGCTGATATTTTAAAAACACTATCGCGCTAGGAGCTCGTTATGATTGAAGTATATGCTCCGGCGTCTATTGGTAATTTTGCAGTGGGTTTTGATGCACTTGGCGCAGCGCTTGCGCCAATCGATGGTAGTTTATTAGGCGATGTAGCTGTTGTAAGTGCAGCACCAAGTGACGAATTTATTTGTACTGGCGACTACGCTCACAAGTTACCAAGTGATGCGAATGAAAACTTAGCGTACCAGTGTTTAGTACATTTTAGAGCGCATGTCGCGCCTGATATGCCAAGCGTAAAGCTCGAGCTTAAAAAGAATTTACCAATTGGATCTGGACTTGGTTCTAGTGCATGCTCGGTCGTGGCTACCTTTGCTGCCCTTGATAAGTTTGCACAAACTAACTTAAGTCAGGTTGAGCTTATTGAGCTTATGGCTGACTTTGAAGCTGTAGTGAGCGGTGGTCGTCATTACGACAACATCACGCCATGCTATTTAGGTGGTTTGCAATTAACAGGTGATTTAATCCCTGATAAATCGATTGCACTGCCTGTTGATGAAAATTGGTACTACGTTGCTGCGTTCCCTGGTTTTTCACTCAACACTGCAAAAGCGCGCTCGGTTTTACCAAAAGAGTTGAGCATGCATGCAAGTGTTGAGTTTGCACAGCGTTTATCGGCATTTAGTAGCTTACTGTTGACTAATCGTTTTGACGATGCACTGAGCATAATGAAAGATGAAATAGCAGAACCTTACCGCGCACCGCTTATTAAAGGTTTTAGTGAAGCCAAAGCAAGCTTACCAGCGTTGGGCGCTGAAATAGTGAGTATTTCGGGCGCAGGACCTACCTTGTTTAGTGTATGTAAAACACTTGAAGCTGCAAAGCAATGCGCGCAGTGGTTAGAGGCAAATTACATTAACGAGCAAGGCTTTTGCCACATTTGTAAATTAGATAACGACGGCACGCGTCAATTAACAGTTTTATAGGATAGGTAGTCATGCAATTACATAATTTAAAAGATAGCTCACAAAAAGTGTCGTTCGTTGAAGCCGTAAAAACAGGTTTGGGTCGTAATCAAGGTGTGTTTTTCCCTGAATCCCTTGCCCCACTGTCCGATGTTCATGCTTTGCTTGATATGGACTTTGTTACACGCAGTGGCAAAATATTATCTCACCTAATTGGTGATGAGCTGCCTAGCGACACTGTGGCACAAATGGTTAAAAATGCATTTAACTTTCCAGTTAAACTGGTGGAAGTTGAAGAGAATACATACTGCTTAGAGTTGTTTCATGGTCCTACGCTTGCGTTTAAAGACTTTGGTGGTCGCTTTATGGCTGAGTGTTTAGCGCAATTTAATAAAGATGAAAAAGTAACTATTTTAACCGCAACATCGGGCGATACTGGTGCAGCCGTTGCACATGCTTTTTATAACAAGCCGAATATCGATGTTGTCATCTTATATCCTAAAGGCAAAATTTCACTTGCTCAGCAAAAGCTATTTACTACGTTAGGTAACAATATTCATTGTTATGCAGTTGATGGCAGTTTTGATGATTGCCAAGAGTTGGTTAAAAATGCCTTTTTAGATGAAGAAGTTAAATCAACACTTGGGCTTAATTCTGCTAATTCAATTAATATTAGCCGTTTAGTTGCTCAGGTTTGTTATTACTTTGAGGCCATTGCACAACTACCAAAAGAAAAACGCGCAACAGCGCATATATCAGTGCCAAGTGGCAACTTTGGTAATGTATGTGCTGCAATGATTGGTGCGGTTATTGGCTTACCTGTAGGTAAATTAAGTGCAACCACCAACCAAAATGATACTGTGCCGCGCTTTATGCTTGATAAAACCTGGACGCCAAACGCAACACTTGAGTCGCTTTCAAATGCAATGGATGTAAGTAAGCCAAACAACTGGCCGCGTGTGCAAACAATGTTAGATAATAACTGGTTTAGCTACGATAATTTTTATTCAACTAGCGTAAACGAGGAAGACACGCAATCGGTGATGAAAAAAATTCAACAAACGGGTTATGTTGCAGAGCCTCACACTGCTATTGCGTACCAAGGTCTTGTTGAAAATCGAGCGCCTGGTGCAGCGGGCATCTTTTTAGCCACAGCTCACCCTGCTAAGTTTAAAGAAAGCGTAGAGGGTATTTTAAATATTGAATTAGGTATGCCAAAACCACTTAGCGACGCACTAGCAAAACCATGTCTAGCAAGCGATATAAAGGCCGATTACGACGCATTACGTACAGAAATACTTGCTAAACTTGGCTAAGTTAATTAATTCAAAAAGGCGGTTAAGCCGCCTTTTTTTATAACTATAGGCTTTTAAATCTAGTGAGTTGCATTTACTAATTAAATGTAGGAAATAGCATTCATTTAAAATCGTTATGGTTTTATAAGAAAATATCATCTTAAAAAGTCTGTGAAATAGTTTCAATCCCTGTTTAAATATCCTCAACTTAAGAGCGTAGGCAAAGAGTCGTTTAAAGCGTACAATAAAGCCTCTAAAAAACACCATACACGTTGCCCTAGGAGACCCCAATGTTAGAACGTAGCATGAATATTTCGGATTTTGATCCAGAGTTATTTGACGCGATAAACAAAGAAACTGCTCGCCAAGAAGAGCACATTGAACTAATCGCTTCAGAAAACTACTGTAGCCCACGCGTACTAGAAGCGCAGGGTTCACAGCTTACAAATAAATACGCAGAAGGTTACCCTGGCAAACGTTATTATGGCGGTTGTGAGCACGTTGATGTTGTTGAGCAATTAGCAATTGACCGTGCTAACGAGTTATTTGGTTCTGACTACGCAAACGTACAACCACATGCTGGTTCGCAAGCTAATGCTGCTGTTTTTCTAGCGCTATTAGAAGCAGGCGACACTGTACTTGGTATGAGCTTAGCTCATGGTGGTCACTTAACTCACGGATCACACGTAAGCTTCTCTGGTAAGCTTTACAATGCAATTCAATACGGACTAGATGAAACAACGGGCGAAATTGATTACGCACAGGTTGAAGCACTAGCACTTGAGCATAAACCAAAAATGATTATTGGTGGTTTCTCAGCGTACTCAGGTATTGTTGATTGGGCTAAATTCCGTGAAATTGCTGACAAAGTAGGTGCTTACCTGTTTGTTGATATGGCTCACGTTGCAGGTTTAATTGCGGCAGGCGTTTACCCAAGCCCAGTTCCTCATGCACATGTTGTAACTACAACTACGCATAAAACACTTGCTGGTCCTCGTGGTGGTTTAATTATCTCTGCATGTGGCGATGAAGCAATCTATAAAAAGCTTAACAGCGCAGTTTTCCCTGGTGGCCAAGGTGGTCCTTTATGTCATGTTATTGCAGCAAAAGCAGTGGCATTTAAAGAAGCGCTTCAACCAGAATTTAAAGTATACCAAACACAAGTTGTTAAAAACGCAAAAGCAATGGTTGCTGTAATGCAAGAGCGCGGCTACAAAATCGTATCTGACAAAACTGAAAACCACTTATTCCTACTCGATTTAATCGATAAAGATATTACTGGTAAAGATGCAGATGCAGCCCTTGGTAACGCTAACATCACAGTTAACAAAAACTCAGTGCCAAACGATCCACGTTCTCCGTTTGTAACATCTGGTTTGCGTATTGGTTCTCCTGCAATCACTCGTCGTGGTTTCAAAGAAGAAGAATCAAAAGAGCTTGCTGGCTGGATTTGTGACGTACTAGATAACATCACTGATGAATCTGTACAGGCGCAAGTTAAAGAAAAAGTAAAAGCAATTTGTGCAAAATTACCTGTTTACGCTTAATTGCATAAGCAGCAGTAATTTAGATCACATAGGCTAGGGGCCTGTTTATCTTTCGAGGTTTAATTTGCAGTAGTATGTTTGGTTTTTAGGCAAGGCAGAGTCTATGTAGTGTGGTTACTCCACACAAATAGGCGATAACGCAGCATAAATGCCAAACATGCACTGCCCTCGGGTTCGTCCTAGGGGCGATTTACTCTTTGTTGCTCGGTTTTTACTTAGCCCACTAGGTTACAAACCTCGCGCCGCGATTAAATCACCCATAGATAGAACAAATTTAATCCTGAAAGGTCAACAGGCCCTATTTTTTTGCTAAGATAAAAGACCGCTATTTAGCGGTCTTTTTTGTTTTAAAACGGAAGTACCGAGCTATGCATTGTCCATTTTGTACCGCAAAAGATACTAAAGTTATTGACTCACGCCTTGTTGGTGGAGGCCATCAAGTTCGCAGGCGCCGTGAGTGCAACGACTGCCATGAGCGCTTTACTACATTTGAAGGCGCTGAACTGGTTATGCCTCGTGTTATTAAACAAGACGGCAGCCGCGAACCATTTAACGAAGATAAATTATTAAATGGCTTAAATCGCGCACTCGAAAAACGCCCAGTGAGCACAGAGCAAGTAGACGAAGTAGTGAATATAATAAAATCGCAGTTGCGTGCTACAGGCGAGCGAGAAATTTCAAGCCATTTGGTTGGTGAATGCATTATGGAAGCCCTCAAAAAGCTCGATAAAGTAGCGTATGTAAGATTTGCCTCTGTTTATCGCTCGTTTGAAGATATACGCGAATTTGGCGAAGAAATTGCCCGCTTAGGGGAGTAACAATGCAAAGCCAAGTTCCTTTTACTGAACATGATGAAATGTATATGGCACGCGCCATAGAACTTGCCAAAAAAGGCCGGTTTACTACCACACCTAACCCTAATGTTGGCTGTGTTTTAGTTAAAAATAATCAAATAATTGGTGAGGGTTTTCATCAATTAGCAGGTCAAGGCCATGCAGAAGTAAATGCACTGGCTGTCGCTGGAAAAAATGCACAAGGTGCAACGGCTTATGTAACGCTTGAACCGTGTAGTCATTATGGCCGTACGCCACCGTGCGCCGAAGGCTTAAAAGCTGCCGGTGTGGTAAAAGTAATTGCTGCTATGGTTGATACAAATCCACAAGTTGCTGGCAAAGGCCTTAAAATACTGAGCGACGCGGGTATTGACGTTGCTTACGGGTTACTCGAATCACAAGCTCGCGCACTTAACGTTGGCTTTTTTAAGCGTATGGAACAAGGCTTACCTTATGTGATTTGCAAAATGGCAGCGAGTATTGATGGTAAAACGGCGCTTAAAAATGGGCAAAGTAAGTGGATCACAAGTCCTGCTGCTCGACAAGACGTACAATTATACCGAGCGAAAAGCTGCGCTATTTTAACCGGTGCCGATACAGTGCTAGTAGACGATGCTAAACTTAATGTGCGACTAAGTGAGCTGCCTTGCACACTGCCTACTGATTTGCCGCTTCGCCAGCCCGTGCGTGTTATAATTGACTCTCAAAACCGTTTAACACCTGACCTTGCTTTATTTGAAATCCAAAGTGATGTAATAATATTTACGACTAAGGTTGATAAATCATTGCAATGGCCGCATTTTGTAAAGCATATTGAAGTTAGTGAAAGTAACGGTAAAGTTGATTTACAAGCCGTTTTAGAAAAACTTGGGCAACTGCAGTTTAATAATGTTTGGCTTGAAGCTGGCGCAACACTTGCTGGTAAAATGACAGAGCTTAATTTAGTTGACGAGTTTGTTTTTTATTTAGCGCCTAAACTAATGGGCCATGATGCAAAAAGTTTAGTTAATTTTCCTGAATTGACGAGTATGCAGAACACCGTTGATTTAACATTTAATGAATGTGCGCGCATTGGTGACGATTTACGTATCACCGCGTCAAAACTCATTAAAATCACTTAATAAAAAGAGTAGTGCTATGTTTACTGGGATAATAGAAGCCACAGGCAAAATTGCTTTATTACAAAAAAAACAAGGCGACTTAGCCATTCGTATCCAAAGTACTGATCTTGATATGACAGACGTAAAGTTAGGTGACAGCATTGCAACTAATGGTGTTTGCTTAACTGTAGTTGATAAACATATTGATGGTTTTAGTGCGGATTTATCTAATGAGACGATTAGTTTGACCGGTTTTGCTCACTATGCTTTAGGACAAACGGTGAATCTTGAAAAAGCCATGCAACCTGTTTCTCGTTTAGGCGGTCATTTAGTGTCTGGCCATGTTGATGGTATCGCAACAATTACAAGTATTACAGCAAACGCCAGAGCAACAGAATATTGGCTTACAACTGACGAAAATTTAATGAAATACATTCCTTACAAAGGTTCGGTATGTATTGATGGTATAAGCCTGACAGTAAACGCTGTAGAGGGTAATAAATTCAAATTAACAATTGTCCCACACACGAGTGAGCAAACCACAATTGCTCATTTTAAAGTAGGTACCCAAGTTAATTTAGAAGTCGATCAAATTGCACGTTATTTAGAGCGCCTTATAAAGGGTGCAGAGCAACCAACGGGCTCTGATATTTCGATGAGCTTACTCGCTAAAGCGGGTTTTATTAAATAACGAAACTGACAACTTACACGAGCAAATTTATGAATTTACACAGCGCGCAAGAAATCATCGACAATATTAAAGCCGGTAAAATGGTTATTTTAATGGATGATGAAGATAGAGAAAATGAAGGCGATTTAATAATAGCAGCTGAGCATATTAGCGCAGAAGCGATTAATTTCATGGCTACCCATGGCCGTGGTTTAATTTGTTTAACCATGACGCAAGAGCGTTGCGAGCAACTTGATTTACCGTTAATGGTTAAAAACAATGGTGCAGCATTTTCTACTAACTTTACAATGTCGATAGAAGCATCAAAAGGTGTTACAACCGGTATTTCAGCAGCAGACAGAGCACGTACAGTGCAAGCGGCTATAGCTAAAGGCGCAGTCCCAAGTGATATTGTTCAGCCTGGACATATTTTTCCTATTATGGCGCAACCTGGTGGCGTATTAACTCGCGCAGGACACACTGAAGCGGGCTGTGATTTAGCGCGTTTAGCTGGGCTTGAAGCATCATCTGTTATTGTTGAAATACTTAATGCTGACGGCACTATGGCACGTCGCCCTGATTTAGAAGTTTTTGCGAAAGAGCACGATATTAAAATTGGCACCATTGCTGATTTAATCGAATACCGCAACTTAAACGAAACAACAATTGAGCAAGTAGCAAAATGTAAGTTACCAACTGTTCATGGTGAATTTGATTTAGTTACTTACAAAGACACAATTGACGGCCAATTACATTACGTATTACTCAAAGGCGATATAAAAGATCAAGAGCCGACAAATGTGCGTGTACATTTGCAAAGTACCTTTAATGATATTCTACTTTCAGACAGAAGTGCTGACCGTAGCTGGGGCCTTTCAGAAGCAATGGCTTATATCGCTAAAAATGAAGGTGCTTTAGTTATTTTAGGTAAGCAAGAAAGCACTGAAGAGTTAGAGGCAACTGTGAAAGCATTTGCAGCAGCTGATGCTGGCGAAAGCGTTACGCCACGTAAATTCAAAGGTACATCTCGTACTGTTGGCGTAGGTTCGCAAATACTTGCCGATCTTGGAATTAAACAAATGCGATTAATGAGTCGCCCTAAAAAGTACCATGCACTTTCGGGCTTTCATTTAGAAGTTGTTGATTACGTTGAGCCACAATAAGCATCACGCTTAAACTAGGCTATTATTTTATTTTTATGGTATGATGCGCAGCAATTTTTGCGCAATCGCAACCGCTTGAACTTATTTTTAGGGTTATCAAATGAAAATTATTGAAGGTAATAAGTACGCTCCAGGCAAAAAATTTGCCATTGTCATTTCTCGTTTTAATGACTTTATTGGTAGCAGCCTCCTTGCAGGTGCTGTTGATGAGCTAAAACGCACAGGTGGCGTATCAGATGACGACATTACCGTTATTTATGTGCCAGGCGCGGTAGAATTACCTTTAGCGGCTAAACGCGTTGCGGCAAAAAAAGAGTATGATGCAATCATCGCATTAGGCGTAGTGATCAGAGGTGGTACACCACACTTTGACCTAGTTGCTGGCGAATCAAACAAAGGTCTTGCGCAAGTATCACTTGAGTATGATATCCCGGTTGCATTTGGCGTATTAACCACAGAAAGCATTGAACAAGCAATTGAGCGTGCTGGCACCAAAATGGGCAATAAAGGCGGCGAAGCTGCTTTAGGCGCGCTTGAAATGGTTAATGTGTTAGATAAAATTTAAGTTTAAGGAATTTTTGTGAAACCAGCAGCAAGACGTAAAGCACGTATCTTAGCACTCCAAGCCGTTTATTCTTGGCAAATAAGTGGCAATTTAATTGCCGATATCGAACAACAAATGTTGATCGAAACAGACGTTACTAAAATTGATGTTGAATACTTTAAAGATCTAGCGACGGGTGTTGCTGTAAATTACAAGCAACTAGACGAAGCTGTATCACCACATTTAACACGTCCGTTTGATGACTTAGATATGGTTGAGCGTGCAATTTTACGTTTAAGCAGCTATGAGCTTAAGTTCCGTGAAGACGTACCTTATAAAGTTGCTATTAACGAAGGTATTGAGCTGGCCAAAATTTTTGGCGCTGAAGACAGCCATAAATTTGTAAACGGTGTACTTGATAAAGCTGTTAAGCATTTACGCAAGTAAGTAAACCGTCAAAGAGGGGAGCCGGCATAGGCCGGCTTTTTTGTGTATGAAGGAATTTGAATTAATTAACCGCTACTTTAAAGGTCGCGGTATCACCCGTCGTGATGTAAACCTAGGTATAGGGGATGATTGCGCTTTAGTAACCGTTCCACAAAACTGCCAACTTGCCGTTACAACAGACACTCTTGTTGCTGGCGTACACTTTTTTGATGATATTTCCCCTCGTGCATTAGGTCACAGAGCGCTTGCTGTTAATTTAAGTGATTTAGCGGCCATGGGCGCTGAGCCGACTTGGGTTTCAGTTGCGTTAACTTTGCCAAGTATTGACCCACAGTGGATTGAAGAGTTTACTGATGGCATGCATGAAATTGCTGAATATTTTAATGTGCAGATTATAGGAGGCGATACAACTCAGGGCCCACTAACCATCACTATTTGTGCGAAAGGGACTGTACCCGAAGGTACTGCACTTCGTCGTAGTGGCGCAAAAGTGGGTGATTGGATTTATGTTACGGGTCCGCTAGGTGACGCTGGACTTGCAATTGAGTCTCGCAAACAAGGTATAAGTATTGAGCCAGAGCATTTAAAGTACGTAAATAAACGCTTTGACTTTCCAACCCCACGTGTTGCTGCAGGGCAGGTATTACGAGGCCTTGCATCATCGGCTATCGATGTGTCGGACGGCTTAATCGCTGATTTAAGTCATATACTCGATATGTCACAAGTAAGTGCAGTGGTGAATATTGAAAGTATTCCAACTTCAGATGCGATGCAAGCAAGCCTTGATTTTAATCAGCAGCTGCCATTTATTCTCAGTTACGGTGATGATTACGAATTAATTTTTACGGTCCCTGATAGCAATAAAAGTATGTTAGAAATAAAGCTACGCCAGTATGGTGTAGATGCAACATGCATTGGCCAAGTTAAAAGTGGCGATGGCCAAATTGAGCTTTTACACAACGGTGAAAAGTTTGATTTTGAACCGCAGGGTTTTGAGCACTTTGCAAAGGAGCTGGTTTGAACAATAACCGCAAGTTTAATTTAAAGCGTCCACATCAGTTTTTTGGTCTGGGCTTTGGGACTGGGCTTGCCCCTAAAGCGCCCGGTACATTTGGTACGTTTGCTGCCTTGCCATTCATTTTTATGACCATGTATTATCCGTTATGGCTGCAAATTGTATTTGCCGTTGTGATCAGTATATTTGGTATATGGGCGTGCGGTAAAACGGCTGATGATTTAGGCGTGCACGATCATCCTGCTATTGTATGGGATGAAGTGGCGGGTTATTACATCACTATGATTGGCGCAGCACTTAGCTGGCAAACATTACTCGTAGGTTTTTTGTTATTTCGCTTTTTTGATATAGCAAAACCCGGCCCAATCCGTATGCTAGACAAACGAGTACATGGCGGTTTAGGTATAATGGCCGACGATATACTTGCGGGTATTTTTTCGCTTATATGTTTACAAGCGTTAATAAAAGTGGGTTTACTGCCCTTTTAATTTTTATATTTGATTTGTTTAACTAGGTGGCAGCAATATGATGCGATTTTTACTGGTTTGTGTACTTATGTTGTGCGCGACGCCAAGTTGGGCTTCAATTACTGATTACGTAGTTAAGCAATGGAATATAAAAGATGGCCTACCGTCGCAATCACTTAAAAGTGTTGTGCAAGATCAGCAAGGCTATATGTGGCTTGGTACGCAATTTGGTTTAAGCCGTTTTGATGGTACAACATTTACAAATTATAACACGCAAAATAGTCCATTCTTGCCTAGTAATGGTGTTAATAAGCTTTTAGTCGATTCTAGTGGTTTGCTATGGGTAGGCACTAAAAGTGGCTTGGTAGTTATTAACCCAGCCACATTTGCAGCACAAGAATTTAATATTAAAGGTCCAGTAAGGGATATTCTTGAGGACTCTAAAGGTAGCATATGGATTGCGGCCAACGGCTTATACTATGTAGATAGAGGGCAAGTTGATTTACGCACTGAAGTAAATGGTCCTCTACCTATTGTTAATGCTACTGTGATCACACAAATAGTTGGCTCTGTTAGCCAAATGGCACTCTCTCCTGAAGGCATTTGGCTGGTTAACGATCGTCATTTATTACGCCTTACAAAAAACTCATCAGATTTTTCTAAACTACGTTTAGAGCTTACCGCAAAAATATCTTTACCAGAGCGCTTAGCGCAAACCATAGTGCACGATTTATCATTTTTAAATGGTAATTTGTATATAGCTTCTGAGCTAGGTGCATACTTTTTAGATTTAGATGACGAGCTAAGACCTTTTCCTCTACCTAATGCAAATAACTCAGCCGTTTATAAGTTTATGAGTGATACCGATGGTGGCTTGTGGGTTTCGACCTATGGACGCTTATTATTCAGAGATAAAACCGGTGAGTGGCAATGGGTAGAGCCTAGCCAACTCGATCAAAGTATATGGTTTGCTGATATTTTTAGAGATGATAAAAATAACGTTTGGTTAGCAAGCTTTAGTGAAGGCTTGTGGCTTGCTCATGAAGGACGAGTCGAAAGGCATTCAGCAGTTTCAAACATGACCGAATCTGTTATGGCTATTAGCCAAGCACCCGATGGTAAACTGTGGGTTGCGAATAAAAGCGGCATTGGTTATTTCGATTTAGATAAAAGTTTTATTAATTTAGTCCCAAGTAGTAAATATGGATACGCATCAGTACACGATCTACAATTTGATGGTGAGCGATTATATATAGCCACAGGGCGCGGCTTATTTGTTTTTGAAAACAAGACACTTTACACCGTCCCAGGTCGAGCACTTCGCGATAATCCGGTATTTGCAATAAGTCGCTCTAGTAAAGGCGGCTTTTGGATTGGTACCGGACGCGGTTTATATCGATTAAATTAT
Source organism: Pseudoalteromonas sp. SG45-3 (assembly GCF_014164075.1). Taxonomy (NCBI): domain Bacteria; kingdom Pseudomonadati; phylum Pseudomonadota; class Gammaproteobacteria; order Alteromonadales; family Pseudoalteromonadaceae; genus Pseudoalteromonas; species Pseudoalteromonas sp. SG45-3. Next base: position 66,731 of record NZ_JACJEN010000020.1, read on the forward strand.
GCTGGTTTAACGCCTTTTGCCTATAACGCTTTTTTAGGTAGTAAGTTTATTACCTACGTATTAGATAAAACAAACTTTGGTGTGATTGGTACTAGTAAGGGCGCATATTACTTTACAGACCGTGGCATTGAAAAAATTGGCGACCAAACAACACTTGAAAGCGCATACGTAACTAGCGTGCTACATATAGATGGCGTGGGTATTTTAATCGGCTCTCTTAACGACGGGCTTTTTTACAGAAGTACGCAAGGGCAATGGCGTCAGCTCGATGCAGCTAATGGTTTACCGTATGGTTCTATATTTAGCCTAGAATATGATGAAAAGTTAAAGCATGTTTGGGTAAGCACCATGAAAGGTGTTTACAGAATGCCTGTAGAGCAATTTAAAACAGAAATAAAAAGCTTAAAAGTTGAAGAAGTAATTTCATCTTTTGACCGTCAACTTGATGGTAAAGCGAATCAATGTTGTAGTGGACTTGGGCATGATGCGGTAGCAGACACCGGAAATTCTATTTGGTACCCAAGCTTACAAGGTGTTGTTGAAATACCTAAAAATGTAGAGCTATTTGGTGTGCTTGCATTAAAGCCAACAATAGAGACAATAACAACGCCACTTCGTCATTTAACTACCGCTGCGCTTGGTAAAAAACCATCATTAGAAACAGACGAGCGTGATATAACGCTAACTTACACAGCTATTGATTACTATGCACCAAACAGCATTGAATTTAGATATAAACTAAGTGGCTTAGATAGTGACTGGCGCTATGCAAATACGCGACGTGAAGCTATTTATACTAACTTGCCTCCTGGCTCGTTTTTGTTTCAATTAGAAGCTAAGCGCCAAGGTGAAGACTGGGCTAAAGCGCAAGATGTAGAATACGGTTTTGTAGTGCCTGAGCGCTTTGACGAAACAATTTACTTTAGGCTTTTAATTACCAGTGGTTTTATTTTGCTTTTTTATCTCATTTTTTGGGTGTTTAGAGCACAAGAACGCAGAAAACAAGAAGCATTAGAGGGCTTAATCACTGAGCGTACCTTAGAGCTTCGCCAAGCTAATGATAAATTAGGCCAAGTGAATTCACAGCTTAAATTAGTGAGTCACTCAGATGAGCTAACAGGGCTACGTAGCCGCCGCTTTTTGTTTGATCAACTCCCTAAAGATATTGAGCACTTTCAACGTAATTCACAGTCGCTGCAGGCACAAGGTAAGTCACTGGTGCTGGTAATTATTAACTTTGATAACTTCAGCCGTATTAACGATGCGTATGGCCCAATTGCAGGTGATAGCTGCTTACAGCAAATGGCTGCATTGTTAAATTCGCGTACGCAGGGCTCTGACTATGTGGCACGTTGGAGTGGTGATGAGTTTTTATTATTATTACGTGACTTTAAATGCAATAAAATAGATAGCTATGCCTCAGAACTTTGTAAAGTAATAGCGGCTAATTCGTTCCAATTACCAAATGGAAAAACAACTAATATCACGGCATCAATTGGTTGGTCATTTTATCCATTACCTTTACTAGGCGGACAGGTAATTAGCTGGGAAACCTCTATTAACTTAGCAGATATAGCACTGCATCAAGTTAAAAAGCGCGGTGGTGATGGTGTGGCTAATATTACGTTTGATGATCAGCTCGATGCATTTGAGTTTGAACAAAACTCTAATGTTGATCAGCAATTAGGTATTTTACAAAGTAATGGCTTGGCAGATATAAAAGTGTGGATGCGATAATGCCCGACCAAGGTTATTGGTCAGGCATGGTGAGGTTAACTCTATTTGTTAAGCCAAGCTGGTAATATTGCAATCGACTCAGGGGCTGTAAATGCCGTACTGGTATCGGCGCTTATATCACCGCCTGCACTGCTTAAAATATTATTAAATCGCATAACCACATTATTTGACTTCTCAGCTACGTATAAATCTGTTCCGGTATACATAATATCAACAGGGTTACCCAGTAGGGTATTTGGACCGCTAATAGTGGTACTTATGTTTACCAAGCCCGATGCAGTTGCTACGTTATTCAAGACGTATATTTTGCCATCGTCAGCAACTGCTGCGCTACCAACATCAGAGAGTATTAGCGAGCCACTTAGCGAGTCGTAGTCGATGCCGTGCATGTTGCTTGGTGCTGCTACTGCTGTACCTGCATTTGCTGGCGTTATAAGCCTATCCTCAACTGCAATATTAGTACTACCAGCCATTAGTTTGCTTTTAACTTCGTCAAATACAGCAACGGTTCCATTTGTTAGTGCTACAAAAGCTCGATCAGTGTTTGCATCGTAATCAACATCCCAAGGGCGAGCATCGTTTGCAAACGTAAGCGTCATTAATGGGCTTGCATCCCCTGTGGTGCAAGTTGAAAATATTGAAATGCTTGGAGTATCTGCATTATTTTCTGCAACTAAAATCATACCGCTATCAGAAGCCACATCAAGACCTTTAGGAGATATAAGGCCTGTATTCGAACCAGTAATAATGCTGTCTTGGTTCGTATTATAAGTTTGCCCATCTCTGTTTATTGCCACTTTATTTGAAATAACAATACCGCCAATTGAGGTTGTACTGTTATCGAACGTTGTATAACTATTACCCGCTTTATCAAAAGTTACACTTTCGATAGTTTGACTTGCATTATAGTTGCCAATTTCTGTGTTAAGTTGTGAACTTAATCGACTAATTTGCCCAGTTGTTTCACCTGCAGTGCCCGGATTACTACTTACAGCAACACCTAGCAGCGCCATATTAGCGGTATCACTATCTGAAATATCAGCCATCTCATTTTGTATACCCAGTTTAGTAATTGACTCAGGTTTAATTGTTGAGGTAACTAAATCAGGAGTGATATCGCCGCTCTCACCTGAAAATATATTGCTGAACACAAGAACAGCATCATTTGATTTTTCAGCTACACGTAAGTCACTACCTTCAAGGCTAATATCAACTGGGTTACCAAGCATTGTTGCTGGACCGGCAATACTTCGTGCAACGCTTACTAAGCCCTCTGCAGTTGAAGCATTATTAATTACAAATAACGAACCATCGGTTGCGTCTGAGGCACTGCCTACATCAGACAAAACAAGTTTATTAGTATTTGAGTCATAAACAATGCCGTGAATATTTACAGATATTTGCGTGCCATCATTATTACTTGGAGTAATTGTGCGGCTTGGCATTGCGGCAAATTCACCACCAACAAAATTATCATAAACGGCTACATCACCATTTGTTAGTGCTACATAAAGGCGGTCGTTAGATTCATCATAATCAACATCCCACGGCGCCGCTTCTGTAATAGTTGTGCCTAAAGGCGCTGCATCGCCCGCGGCTGTAGCGCCAAAAGTCGTTACTTGCATAGCGCCAAAGTCAGCAATAAAAACAAGGCCACTCTTTTGTGCTACAGCTATTCCTTTAGGGTTTACCAGTGTTGTGTTATTACCTGTTATTTCGCGATCTGTATTAGCTGTATAGGTTGCGCCGTCACTACGATTTGCAAGCTGGCAAATAGTTTTAATACTGCCATTTTCGCTGTCGCTTGCTTGCAATAAATTACCTAAGCTATCAAATGCAACGCCTTCGTTAGCTGTTGTATTAAAGGTTTTTAGTTTAGAGGCGTTTTGGTTAATTAAATCGATAGTGCCTGTATTGCTCTCGCCATTGTTTGCCAAAATTAATGTGGCTGATGCAAAACCAGGGTTGCCATTTGTACCGTCGGTACCGTTTTGTCCATCGGTGCCTGCAATACCATCTACGCCGTTTTCACCATCGTCTGAGCTACAGCCTGTAATGCCGATTAATACTGCAAGTGTTAAAGCTGAAAAACTAAGCGTGTGTTTAAGTGTGTTTTTTTGTGTTGAATGAGTTGTTAAATTAGCTTTATTCATCATTTTTACCTTTTAAATATTCCATCAAATGTAGGTAAATAACGCGCTTGCTCATAAGGCATAGACTAAGCGGCACTGATTATTTACATGTTAACCTCATATCAATAACGGCTATAAAATGAAACTGGATGCAAAAAAGTTAAAATTAAAAACAAAAAAAGGAGCCTTGAGGCTCCTTTTTAATAAACTAAGTAAATAGCTTAAGCGATAAACGCCTTAATAGCGTTTAATATTCCTTGCTCGCCTAATCCCATTTCATCGTGCATTTCATCTTGCGTGCCGTGTTTAATAAACTCATCAGGAATACCTAAGTTAAGGATATTAATATCAGCTTTTTGCGTTGCCAAGTATTCATTAACTGCAGAGCCGGCACCGCCAGCAATCGCGTTATCTTCAAGCGTAACAAAGGTATTGTGGCTAGTAGCAAGCTCATTTAAAAGTGCAGTATCAAGTGGTTTAATAAAACGCATATTAACAAGCGTTGCATCTAATTCGTTAGCTGCAAGCTGGGCGTTTTCAAGTAATGTACCGAACGATAAAATGGCAATTTTACTGCCTTTCTTAATTGTATCTGCCTTACCTATTTCAAGCAGTTGCATAGTGCTTTCAATGTCTGCAGTACCTGCGCTACCTCGAGGGTAACGAACTGCAACAGGGCAGTTTTCTTTATAACCGGTGTATAGCATTTGGCGGCATTCGTTGGTGTCGCTTGGTGCCATAATTACCATATTTGGAATACAGCGCATAAAGCTTAAATCGTACGCACCTTGGTGAGTTTCACCATCGGCTCCAACAATACCAGCGCGGTCAATGGCAAATAATACAGGTAAGTTTTGCAGTGCAACATCATGTATTAATTGGTCATACGCACGTTGTAAAAAGCTCGAGTAAATAGCAACAACAGGTTTTAAACCTTCACAAGCAAAACCAGCTGCTAAAGTAACAGCATGCTGCTCTGCAATGGCCACATCAAAGTATTGATCTGGAAACTCTTTAGAAAAACGTACCATGCCAGAGCCTTCGCGCATTGCTGGCGTAATAGCCATTAACTTGCTGTCTTGCTTTGCCATGTCGCATAACCAATCGCCGAAAACTTTTGAAAAAGTAGCAGCGCTAGGTTTAGATTTAGGCAGGCTAGTTGTGCTCGGATCGAATTTTGGTACACCATGGTAGCCAATAGGATCGGCTTCAGCCGGTTTGTAGCCCTTACCTTTTTGCGTTTTTATATGTAAAAGCTGTGGGCCTTTTAAATTACGCATATTACGCAATGTATCTACAAGCATGTTTACATCGTGACCATCAATTGGGCCTATGTAATTTAGGCCTAATTCTTCAAAGAAGGTCCCCGGGATCATCATGCCCTTAATGTGCTCTTCCATTTTACTGGCAAGTTGCTTTACCGGAGGCACACCTGAGAGTAACTTTTTACTGCCTTCACGAATGTTAGTATAAAAGCTACCTGATAAAATTCGGGCAAAGTGATTTGTTAATGCGCCAACATTTTCTGAAATCGACATTTCGTTATCATTTAAAATAATAAGCATGTCTGATTTTACATCGCCTAAATGATTCATCGCTTCAAATGCCATGCCTGCGGTGATAGCTCCGTCACCAATAATGGCTACAGATTTTCGACCTTTGCCTTCTTTTTGGGCGGCAATAGACATACCTAAGGCAGCTGAAATAGAGGTGCTTGAATGACCTACGCTAAACGTATCGTATTGGCTTTCATCGCGAAAAGGAAAAGGGTGCAAACCGTCTTTTTGGCGAATAGTGTGCATTTGGTCGCGACGACCTGTAAGAATTTTATGTGGATAAGCTTGGTGACCCACATCCCAAACTAGGCGATCGTCTGGAGTGTTATAAACATAATGTAGCGCAACGGTTAGTTCAACCGTCCCTAAACCAGACGCTAGATGACCGCTACTTTGCGATACTGAGTTGAGTAAATAATCGCGCAGCTCATTGCTAAATGCAGGGAGTTTGTCTTGCGCTAAGTCACGCAATTGGGCTGGCTCGTCAACCAAATTAAGTAATGGATACTTGCTACTATCAAGTGTCATGGTTTTATATATATCCTTCGCTAACATTAATTCATTCAAAGCTTTTACGAATAATTAATGTTGAGTAATAATGTCAGTGCTAATTGCAATACGTATGAGCAAAAATTAGTGGTCACGCTCAATTAGGTAATTTGCTAGCGACGCAAGAAGTGTTGTGTCAGCATCTATATTTGCCAACGCTTCATGGGCTTGTTGTATTAAATTTTGCGCCTTTTCTTTAGCGCCTAGCATACCTAATAACGCCGGATATGTCGCTTTATTCGCGGCAATATCGGAGCCTTGTGGTTTACCTAAAGTAACCGTATCGCCTTCAACATCTAAAATGTCGTCGTGTACTTGAAACGCCAGCCCTATAGCATACCCAAAAATGCTTAAATTTTCTAAGGTTTGTTGATCTGCCTTTTCACTGCACAGTGCACCAAGTGTAATTGCACAATTAATTAAAGCTCCGGTTTTTAGCTTATGTATTCGCTCAAGCTCTTGTACGGTAATTACTTTATCTGTTGCTGCTATGTCAAGACCTTGTCCGCCTACCATGCCCTCAAGGCCTGATGCGTTGGCAAGCGTAGCAATCATTTTTACTTGTGTTTGCGACGAGCATGTAAATTTGTGGTTCGCAATAAGCTCAAAGGCGAGTGTTTGTAGGGCATCACCGGCTAAAATTGCATTTGCCTCGCCAAATTCTATGTGGCAAGTAGGGCGGCCACGGCGTAAGTCGTCATCGTCCATAGCGGGCAAATCATCATGAACTAGCGAATAGCTATGGATACACTCAATTGCAGCTGCAAGTACATGTAAGTCTTGCTGGTTTGCACCGAGCATTTTACCTGTGGCATAAACTAAAAATGGACGTAATCTTTTACCGCCATTAAATAATCCATACTGGGTGGCGTTCTTGACTGTTTCTTCAGTATCGAGAGACTGTTTAAAATGCTGTTGTAAGGTCGCTACTACATCTTTTTGAGCACGTTCGATATAATTATTTATGCTCACAGCTATTCCATATCATTATCAAAATTCGTAAGAACTGACTTTTCGCCATTCCCCATCAAAATTGATACTTTTTGTTCTGCTTGCTGTAATTTACCTGATGAAGCACTTGCTAATGCAATTCCACGCTCAAATTGCTTTAACGATTGCTCAAGCGATAAGTCACCTTGTTCCATGTCACTAACGATTGTAGATAATTCTTCTAGTGCTTGTTCGAAACTTAAGTTTTCAGGTTTTTTAGTCGCCATCTTTATTTCAGCTTACATAATAAATTTAGGGGTCAATTTTAGGGGGAATGCTAAACTAGGTCAAAGGATGATATTGGTTTTTTACCTTTATAACGTTAAATTATATTTCAAGTGTATTAATAAAGCCTTAATAGCGGTCTGTTAGTTTAATAAATCAATTGATAATTAGGTAGCCCTTATAACTTGATCTAAAATAGTGCTAAAGGCTGCTTTTTATGTTTATTTATAAAAATGGCTTAAGCAATTCAATATGTTGCCGATAAGCAGTTAATAATAAAAGTTTATGATAAGGCCATTAAGCATGAAACTTCTGGAGGAAATGTGGATTTAGCAACCATAATCGGGATCCTAGGCGCAATTGGCTTAATTGTCATGTCTATGTTTATGAGTAGTAGCGGTGAAATGGCTATGTTTGCCGATGCTCCTTCTAGTGTAATTGTATTTGGTGGTTCACTTTTCATTGTTTTATCAAATTTCACCATGTCGCAGTTTTTGGGTATAGGTAAAGTTGTTGCTAAAGCGTTTATGTTTAAAATTGAAACGCCAGAAGAACTTATTGAAAAAGCAGTAGAACTTGCTGATTCAGCTCGTAAAGGTGGCTTTTTAGCACTCGAAGAAGCTGAAATCCCAAATCCATTTATGCGCAAAGGCGTCGACATGCTTGTTGATGGCCATGACGCAGATGTTGTTCGCGCCACACTTCAAAAAGACATCTCTTTAACCACTACTCGACATGAAATGGGTGCAGGCTTATTTAAGTCATTAGCCGATATTGCACCAGCAATGGGAATGATTGGTACTCTAATTGGCTTAGTTGCAATGTTATCTAACATGGATGACCCAAAAGCAATTGGCCCGGCAATGGCGGTAGCGCTTTTAACAACTTTATATGGTGCGTTTTTAGCCAATGTTGTGGCAATTCCTATTCAGGTAAAACTTGAACTGCGTAAAGACGAAGAAGCTATGAATCAGCGTTTAATTTTAGATGCTATTTTAGGTATACAAGATGGCCAAAATCCAAAAGTTATCGAAGGTATTTTGAAAAATTACTTAGCTGAATCTAAACGCAAAGTAGATACCGAGGAGTAATTATGTCTGATCAAGAGTGCAAATGCCCACCACCAGGCCTACCAGCATGGATGGGAACGTTTGCCGATTTAATGTCACTGTTAATGTGCTTTTTTGTACTCTTGCTTGCGTTTTCAGAAATGGATGTACTTAAGTTTAAACAAATTGCGGGCTCTATGAAGTTTGCTTTTGGTGTGCAGAATAAAATTGAAGTAAAAGATATCCCTAAAGGTACCTCTGTTATTGCTATGGAGTTTACCCCAGGCAAACCAGAGCCAACCCCAATAGAAACCATTCAGCAGCAAACAGTCGAAATGACTCAACAAATGTTAGAGTTTCAGGCTGGAGATGAAAGCTCAGCTGGCGGCAGGCAAGAACAACGCGGGGATAAACGTGGTGGCGAATCTCGTAGTACTTCTCAAGAGCAATCGTCAGAGCAAGCAACTTCAGCGGCCGATCAGGAACAAACTAACGAGCTCGTTAAAAAAATCGCGCAGCAGCTTGAAAAGCAAATAATAGATGGTGCAATTGAGCTTGAATCTTTAGGGCAGCAAATAATTATTCGTATTAGAGAGAATGGTTCATTTCCTTCGGGTAGTGCATTTTTACAACCTAAGTTTAAACCCATAATTCAAGATATTGGTGTACTGTTAAAAGATGTACCTGGCGAAATAACTGTATCTGGCCATACCGACGATTTTCAGGTATCGAATGAGCTATATATTAATAATTGGGACTTATCGTCAAAGCGAGCTGTAGCTGTAGCAAGCGAGCTGCAAACGGTGCAAGGGTTTGATAAAAACCGCATGATGGTAGTGGGGCGAGCTGATACTCGTCCACTTGTTCCAAACGATTCAAATGAAGATCGCCGAAGAAACCGTCGAGTAGAAATATCAATCCTGCAAGGTAAGGCTAAAGAGTCTGCTCCTATTGATGTGCGCTAAGTTATTGCTTGTGTTATATTTCACTATGTTTGTTTTGATTTAAGGTACTTAATTGCCTTAAGTATCTTGGCAATTTCGTCATTTTAGCTTACAGTACATTTCCTTAACATATGTAATGGAGTGCCTGTGAAAATAATCAATAAATATTGCGACATGCCGGGTAATGGTGATGGTACTGATGACGATAAAAAAACAAAATAGGGCAGAGTATTTTGCCTGAATGGTTTTTATATATTGTTAGTATTTTAAGCAAAAGCTGGGTTTTAATGCTAAGTCCGGCTATTTTTATATTTTTTGTATTTAAAGATCGCCTAGCCTTTCGATTTGTATTACTTACCGCAGCTTTTTTCCTCTTTGGTAACCTAACTGCTTCAAGCCTACGAGCGTTTGATGACATTTATATTTATCGTTATTTAGTTTGGGCGATCACAGATATTATTTGGATGGCACTTATAGCTTACTGGGGTATAAAGGATAAAGTTTATTTATGGCAATGTGTTATTGGGCAACTAGTTGTTATTGGCGCACCTATATTACAACTATTCCGATTAGTTGACCGCCATTTGTGGGATTTAGCTTACAGTACCGTTATTTATCAGACCCTAATGCCATTTATCAATATTGCCACGGTGGTTGTATGCTATTTACCTTTAATTATCCTTTTCACTAAGCAAGGTAGTGTAAAGTCAAAAATAGAAAACTCCCCACCTTCAAAATAGCTGTGCTAAACTACTGTTTATATAAACAGTGAGTGAGCGACTCCCATGAAACTCTACATTGCAGAAAAACCATCACTAGGCAGAGCAATTGCTGATGCCTTACCAAAACCACATAAAAAACATGATGGTTATATAGAAGTCGCTAATGGCGATTGTGTATCGTGGTGTATTGGGCATTTGCTAGAACAAGCAGAACCCGATGACTATGATGAGCGCTTTAAAAAATGGCAGTTTGAACACTTACCTATAATACCTGAACAGTGGAAGTTAAAAGCCAAAACCAAAACTCGCAAACAGCTCACTGTTTTAAAAAAATTAATTAAACAGGCCTCGCAACTTATTCACGCTGGCGATCCAGACCGTGAAGGCCAGCTTCTGGTCGACCAAGTAATAGAAGAAGCTAAAATAAGTCAGGCTAAAAAGCAGAGTACGCAACGTTTACTCATTAGTGATTTAAACTTATCGGCGGTAAAGAAATCATTGGGCGCAATGCGTTCTAATCGAGATTTTATTCCGTTAAGTGTATCTGCTTTAGCGCGCTCTCGTGCTGATTGGCTATTTGGTATGAATTTAACACGTGCATACACACTAGCTGGGCAAAAAGCAGGGTTTGGTAATGTGCTTTCGGTAGGGCGAGTGCAAACCCCTATTTTAGGTCTTGTTGTTAATAGAGATAACGAAATAGCGAACTTTGTATCTAAGCCTTTTTACGATGTATTGGCGCATTTGCTTACTCCAGATAATCAACCATTCATAGCTAAGTGGGTTCCAAGCAAAGCATGTGAGCCACATCAAGATGAAGAAGGGCGAATACTTAACAAAGCTCTTGCAAAAAATGTTGCTTCACGTATTACAAGGCAAAGTGCTGAGCTTATTTCACTCGACCAAAAACAAAAAAAGCAAAGTGCTCCATTACCTTATAATTTATCTGCTCTGCAAATAGATGCCGCTAAAGCATTTGGTATGCCAGCTCAAAAAGTATTGGATATTTGCCAAATACTTTACGAACGTCATAAACTAATTACTTACCCACGCTCAGATAATCGTTATTTACCCAAAGATCACCATCAAGAAGCATCTGCTATTTTAAAGGCAATAAGTGCAAATGGGGGGCAAAGCAGTGAATTAGTAAACGGGGCAGATGTGAAAAAGGGTAGTAAATGTTTTAACGATTCAAAAGTAGCTGCCCATCATGCCATTGTGCCTACGGCTAAGCAGTTAAAGTCAGCGAGTTTGAGCAGTGACGAAGCAAAGGTATATCAATTAATAAGCCGTCATTACTTAATTCAGTTTTATCCCGACTATATATATAACGAAACTAAAGCTGAGGTAATTATTGCTGGTGGGCTTTTTAAGGCAAATGCAAAGCAAGATGTAAGCTTGGGTTTTAAGGTGTTAATGGGTAAATCTGAATTAAAAGATGAAGCCTCGCTACCTCCTTTAACAAAAGGTATGCCTCTTTTTTGCGATAAAGGCGAAGTAGTCGAAAAGCATACATCACCCCCTGCTTATTTTACCGATGCCACATTGTTGGCTGCGATGACGGGCATTAGCCGTTATGTTAAAGATCCACAAATTAAAAAAGTATTAAAAGACACTGATGGTTTAGGTACGGAGGCAACACGTGCGGGAATAATCGAGTTGCTATTTAAGCGGCGTTTTTTAAAACGTGAAGGTAAGTCAATTAGAGCGACCGAAACGGGACTTGCTCTTATTAGCGTATTACCACAAGGTTTAGCGAGTCCTGATTTAACCGCAAAGTGGGAGTCGAGCTTAGGTGATATTGCACAGCAGGCAATGAGTTATCAGCAATTTTTACAGCCTTTACTTGCTGACCTAAATGGGTTTGTTCAATTAGCAGCAAACTGCGATAGCAATGCATTTGCGAAGTTACCAAAAACCTCACCTAAAAAACGTTTTGCTAAACGAGGTGGAAAAGCGACCTTTAAAAAGTCGAGTTATAAAAAAAGCTCTGTTGCTAGTTAGTAACAGAGCTATTTTATTAAACGATATTACTCAACCTGAACTCTGTTTGAGATAGTTTTATTATCCAGAATTCAGGTTACTTATTAAATAAAGCAACAGCAGCGTTACTCATTGCTTTTATTCCAGTAGGAATAGCAACTTTATAATCTGGTGCAAATTTACTAGAGTGTAGAGAAGGGAGTACCTCAGCTGTTTTTATTGAATCTGCATATTGTGCTTGGTTTACGCCTCCTAGCCAAAAGAGGGTGATAGGGATATTTTCATCGGTGCGCCCGTATAGGCCAAAATCTTCACCCGCCATTACAGCTTGTGTTTCAAGTACATTAGTATCGCCAATTGCGCTGGCAATAGAATTTCTAACAATGTCTGTTTGTGCAGGGTTATTATAAGTAGATGGAATCGATTCATCTTCATGTACATATACTACAGGGTAGTTTGATTCATCCAATCCAGCGCTTTGTGCTATCCCAGCTGTAATACGTTTGATAGCAGCTATTTGAGCGCTTCTTACATCGGGGTTATAGCTTCTAAGAGTGAGTTGTAGTTTTACTTCATCCGAAATCACATTATGTTTTGAACCACCATGAATAGACCCCACTGTAATAACAGAAGGCTCAAGCGGTGAAAGCTCTCGGCTTGTGATTGTTTGCAAAGCAAGTACAGTGCGTGCAGCTATAACCACTGGGTCTATAGTTGTATGCGGATAAGCACCATGACCACCTTTACCTTTAATTGTAATATCGACAGAATCTACACTTGCCATCGTGTATTCATTTTTCATTGATACCTTACCAGCGGGGACGCTAGCGCTTACATGTAAAGCAATTATATGATCAGGTTTTGCAAATTTACTAAATAGTCCTTCGCTTAACATCGCTTTAGCACCCCCACCTACTTCTTCTGCAGGCTGTGCAACCATCATTAATGTACCTTGCCACTGTTTTTTATGAGCAATTAACTGCTCTGCAGTTCCAATAAAAGAGCTCATGTGGATATCGTGGCCACAGCCGTGCATTACACCTACTTTTGCACCGTGCTCATCTATTACTTTGACTTTTGAGGCATAGGATTTTCCTGTTTGCTCAATAATAGGTAAGCCATCAGTATCAGTGCGGATCATTACTGTCGGCCCCTCACCATTTTTATAAATACCAACTACACCAAAGCCACCTACATTACTTGTTACTTTAAAACCCAGCTGAGTTAATCTATCTGCTATCTTTTTACCTGTTTTTTGTTCGTGATAAGAAAGCTCTGGGGATTGGTGTAAGTCGAGGTAAAACTTTTCAATAGCTGGCATGGCTTTGCTTAAATTCAAATCGAGTCCATTTGCTTGTACTAATGGGCTTGCTAATAAAAGTATTGCACTTAGGTAAGTTAATTTCATATTTTCCCTTATTGTTGAATATGTATACCGAGTGATTTAGGTATATGACTTGTAATTATTATGTTCACCACCATATAAAAACCTAAATAGACGAATATGGCAATCAATTCAATGAGCAACATAGTTAGTATTAATGCGCAAAACCTTCAACAAGTACTCGGTGAAACATCACAACAAAAATTGGTGTTGCTTAACTTTTTCTCTCCTCAAAGTCCTGACTGCATCGGACAGGCTGCAATTTTAGATAAAGTAGCAGCAGAAAATGCAAGCTATATAGTAGTAGCAAACTTAGATTGCGATGCAGAACAAGCACTCGCTTCTCAACTTGCGCAACAAGTTGGTCTGCAAACACTGCCTACGCTTGTATTGTTAAAAGACTCCGCACCAGTAGATTTACTTGCAGGTGTTCAAAGCGAAGCGCAAATACGCGAAGCCCTAGCAAAGCATTTACCTGCGCAACAAGACTTACTATTAGAACAAGCAAAGCAAGCGTTATTAAAGTCAGATTTAAATGCTGCATTTAATTATGCAAAGCAAGCTTATGAAATAGACAGCGGTAATGCACGTATCAAGTTAGTGCTAGCAGACATATGTATTCAAATTCACAAGGTAGATGAAGCGCAAGCGCTTATAAATACAATAGATGCACAAGAGCAAGATGCTTACTTTAATAATATAAAAGCAAAATGCGAAGCCGCGCTTGAAGCAAAAGATTCACCAGAGATTAAAGAAAAGCAACAACAAGTAGAAAAGTATCCAAATGACTTAGAATTAAAAGAAGAGCTCAGTATTTTACTTAATGAAGCAGGCAGAAAAGAAGAAGCATTGGATGTACTTTTTACAGTTCTACAAAAAGATCTGAACTTCAACGAAGCAAAACCAAGCTTTTTAGCCATTATTGCCTCTTTACCTGATGGCGACGCACTCGCAGCTAAGTATCGTCGCAAGTTATATAGTATTTTATACTAGGGTCTGTTGCTCTTTGCGGATTAAAATTTGTTCAAACTAGGGGGTGTTTAATCGCGGCGCGAGATTTGTAACCTAGTGGGCTAAGTAAAAACCGAGTAACAAAGAGTAAATAGCCCCTAGGAAGAACCCTTTGGGAAGCGCCTGTTTGGCATTAATGCTACGTTATCGCCTATTTATGGGGATTAACCACACTACATAGGCTCTGCCTTGCCTGAATACCAAACAGGCTGCTGCAAATTTAACCTTGAAAGATAAACAGACCCTAGATTCTAATAACTATTACTTTTAAGAAGCACCTACATAAGGTGCTTTTTGCATTTTTAAGGTTTTAATTAATAGCTTTAGTATGGTTTAGCTATGTAAAAAAAAGAGTTATCAACAGGGTTTTGTGAGTAACTTGTGCTTATCGTGTGTGCTTGCTTGGGGCTTAATTTTAATTACTATTTTATGTAAATAACGCTTGCGTAAAATCCGCCGCTCCCTATAATGCGACCCCACTGAGACGGGAAACAGCAACGCATAGCGGACGAAGCATAGCGAGGCACGAACTACTCAGAGAGTTAAATAAAACTTCGGTTTTAAATTGTCGAAAGAAAGTTTAAAACAAAGTGTTGACTCGAAAAATAAAGGGTGTATTATTCTCATCCCTTGAGACGCTGAAGCGACTCAAAACGTTCTTTAACAATATAAAGCAATCATCTGTGTGGGCACTCGTACAGATTGAGTTCTAACAGCCAACCTACTTCGGTAGCGAGGCAAATAAATTAGAGTCTCAATTGAAACTGAGTGACCATATGTTATTAAAAGATTCAGCCTTGAGCTGTTTTGATTTCACTTTTTTAAAAGTGAAAATAATAACGCACAGTCAATTCGTTTTTGGCAACAA